>JALUWM010000171.1 GCA_027019465.1 Campylobacterales bacterium | reverse complement strand
AGAAAAAACAGTTCTTTTTATAGAACATGATATGAAATTTGTCCAAAAAATAGCAGACAGGGTAATGGTACTTGATTATGGAAAAACTATTTTTGAAGGGAAACCTGTTTTAATGATGCAAGATGAGAGTGTTATAAAAGCATATTTAGGAGATATAGATGTTGAAGGTTAAAGATTTAAAAGTAAAATACGGGGTTATTGAAGCGGTAAAAGGAATTGATTTTGATATAAAAGCCGGAGAAATTGTAACTATAATAGGAGCAAACGGAGCTGGTAAAACATCTACTCTTAATGCTATTTTTAATATGGTTAAAAAGAGTGGAAAAATTGAGTTTTTTGGTGCTGATATTTCAACTCTTTCAACTCACAATATTGTAAAAAGAGGGCTTTCACTTGTGCCTGAGGGTAGAAAAATTTTTGTAAATTTAACAGTGGAAGAAAATCTTAAAATAGGTGCATATATAAATGATGAAAATTACGAAAGATTAAAAGAAGAAATGCTTGAGATGTTTCCTAGACTTAAACAAAAAATGGGAAATTACGGGGGAAGTTTAAGCGGAGGGGAACAGCAGATGCTGGCCATTGCCAGGGCTTTGATGAGTGAACCTAAAATGCTTGTTTTAGATGAACCTTCTTTAGGACTTGCGCCTATTATTGTAAAAGATGTTTTTGAAATTCTTATTAATTTAAATAAAAAAGATGTGACGATTCTTTTAGTTGAACAAAACGCAGGAGCTGCACTTAAAATTGCAAACCGCGGATATGTGATGGAAAACGGAAGAATAGTACTTGAAGATGATGCTAAATCATTGCTTAAAAGTGATGAAATTAAGAAAAAATATTTGGGAGGTTAATTTTTATTTAAAATTTCTCCGATTTTTTTTCTCATCCATTTTCCCATTTTCATATTATGGTATGCCCACGAGAGATATTGCATATCAATAGCGGCTACATCTTCAATGAGCATTCCTTTATATTTTCCAATTCCGAATCTAAATTCCGGTTTTTCTTGGGTAGTTTCTATAATTTTTTCTATAGAGTATTTAACATCAGGGTCAATATCTGTTAAGCTTAGCATATATTCAATATAATCAGGATGTTTGATAAAAACATCTTTTATTTTTTCGAATTTATGTTTACCTTGGTAAAATTTATCATATAAAACAGGTTTTTTAGTAAGGTCAATAAGCTCTTCAAAATTTTTATCTAAATTTTTTATAATATATTCAAGCAGTAAATGCAAAACAATAACATCCCCTAAAGCGTCATGGGCGTTTATTTGAATATTATATTTGTTACAGATATCTTTTTCTTTTTTATAAAGTCCAAGGGCATATCTGTTGTATTGAAGAGAAAATTTACCTTCAGGTAAAAGATGTTTTAGTATTCTAAAAGTATCTATTGATTTAAAAAATGAGTTAAAATCCTCTTTTTTTAGCATATTTAAATCAAATTCCGAATTGTGAATAACAATAATATTTTCAGGTGAGTTTAATTCTTTTAATCTTTTAAAAGCATCAGTATGTTTAATTTTTGGTTTATCTTCTATCATTTCAGGAGTTATGTGATGCACTGCCATTGCTTCATATTTTATATCTAGAGGTGGTTTTACAAGTTCATTATAAATTTCTTCTATTTCTAGATTTTCATTTACAACCAAATAACTTAATTGACAGATTCTGTCTTCATCTTTATTGCCTGTTGTTTCTGTGTCAAGTATTATTATTTTCATTTTTTTCCTTTATAAATGGGACTTTTATTATGTATCCGTTATTTTTTTTGATTATTTCAAAATATTTTGATTCTATCTCTTTAAAAAGTTCACATTTCAAAATTATTTCTATTAAAGAGTATTTTTTTTCTTTAATTTTAACAACTTCTGCTATATTAAATTTTGTATAAATTTCTACTTTTTTTTGATTTTCAAATATTTCAAAAAGTGTTTGTAAAAATTCTTTTTTGCTTATATAAACTTTTTCAATAGATAAATCGGGATAAATTTTAAATTTTGTTTTTTGTTTCAAATTGATGTATTGAATAGCAAAATCAATTAATTTATTTAAATCAACTTTTTCTAAATTTTCAAGTGTAAATTGATGTTTTTTGGTGTTTATAAAAAGTCTTATGCCAATTTTAGAATCTTCTTGATATCCAATAGAATAACCGTTAAAAAAAAACTCTCCGAAGTTTATGTTTTTAAATTCTGTTTTTATTCCCTCTTTTAAAGGAGCATGTTGAATGGTAAAATTAAAAATATCTTTAACATTTACATATGAAAGAAATATTTCAGCTTCTTGATTGCAATAGAAAATATGACCTTTTTCATTAAAAATGATAACTGGATTTATATCATATTCAATAAGAAATTCAAACATTTAACGCCTTCATTTTTTTGGTTAGGGTAACTCTGTTTAGATTTAATTTTTCAGATATTTGAAGTTTGCTTTTATATTTTGCTTTCATTGCCATAAATAGCGTTTTTTCAAAATCTTTGAGCTCTTCTTCATAACTTTTATGTTTCTTTAGATAAAATTCAAACAGTTCTTCTAAAATTTCTTCTTTTGAATTAAAAAGAGCTTTTTTAAAAACTTGTCTTTTAAGTGAATTTAAATTTTCACTTATATCAGGGTTGTTTATTTTAATTTCTTTGTCTGTTTTTAGTTCTTCTTTAGCGTTCTTTAGGAAATATTGTATAAATTCTTCTATATCATCAGGATGTTCTTTTAGAGGTTTTAATTCTATATCTAAATCAAAATATCTTTTTAGAATATTTTTATTTAATAATTGTTCTCCAGTAGCAATTAAAATATTTTTTGCTTTAAAAGAATTGATTTTGTCAAAATTTTCTATAATAACCGGATAATTTGATGAAGTGTTTTTAGGATTTATTAATGCATTTGGTGCTATATATTTTGCTAAAAATGTTTTTCCTACACCTTTTTCTCCCCATATATAGACATTTAGTTTTAACTCTTTTGCCATATCGGCTATATTTTTGATTTGTTGAAGATAAGAAGATTTTGATAAAAACATTTACACCTTTTTGGCAAAATTATAGCATAAAAGAAAAAGAATTAAAGGTTAATTGATTTTTCCCCGTGAATTGCTTCATCAAGACCTTCAATTTCTTCTTCTTCGCTAACTCTAGCCCCTCCTGTAATTAATGAAGCTATATAATAAACTAATACTGTTCCAATGGCAGTGTAAATACTAACTATTACAACACTTTCAAGTTGCACTCCAAATTGAGCCAGTCTGCTTCCAGTGGCTTTTAATGGACCATCCCATAATAAATCATTATCTTTTATTGCTAAAAAGGCTACTGCCAAAGCACCATAAAGTCCTGCTAAGAAGTGAACTCCAAATGCATCAAGTGCGTCATCGTAACCAAATTTTTTCTTAAGCCATACAACTCCCCAAAATGCTATAATGCTTGAGCCAAGACCTATAATTAATGCTCCAAACATATTTACAAATCCGGCTGCTGGCGTGATACCTACAAGTCCTGCTACAATACCTGAAATTGCACCAAGCAGAGTAATTCTTTTATAAACGATATATTCTAAAATCATCCAGGTAATTGCTGCTATTGCCGGAGCAAAAGCTGTTGTTAAAAAGGCAAGGCCTGCTATTGCATTTGCACCAAATGCACTACCTGCGTTAAATCCGAACCATCCAAACCAAAGCAGGGCTGCTCCAAGGCTTGCAAGCATTACACTCATAGGTTTAAAAGCAATTCTTCCATAACCTTTTCTTTTACCGATTAATATAGCTAAAACTAAACCTGCAAGACCACCATTCATATGAACAACTGTTCCACCGGCAAAATCAAGTGTTCCTTTATTCATTAAAAAGCCTCCACCCCATACCATATGTGCAATAGGAGCGTAAACAACCAAAATCCAGATAAAAGCAAAAATAAGCCATGTAACATATTTCATTCTTCCGATAATTGAACCACTAGCAATTGCTACTGTAATTGCTGCAAACATTCCTTGAAATGCAATAAATACATAAGTAGGATATGTTCCGCTTAAATCTTTCCAGCTAATCCCGTTTAAAAATATATTTTTAAGCCCACCTATAAAAGCGTTTCCATCACTGAATGCAAGTGAATACCCTGCAATTATCCAAGCAGAAAATCCAACCACAAAAGCACCTGCTACCATTGCAGTTGTATTAAGAGCATTTTTGCTTCTTGTCATTCCTGCATAAAACATAGCAAGTCCGGCAGGAGTCATAAGAAGTACAAGTGCTGTTGATATCATCATCCAGGCTGTATCACCTGTATTAAGTTCTCCTGCAAATGCAAAACTGGCAATTCCTAAAATTGATAAAATTTTAAACAGCATCATGTCCCCTTTCACCAGTTCTTATTCTTATAGCTTCTTCAACATGTGAAATAAATATTTTTCCATCACCTATTTTTCCGGTTCTTGCATTTTCTAAAATAATCTCAACAGTTTTATCAACAAATTCGTCATTTACAAAAATTTCAAGTTTCACTTTTGGTAAAAAATCCACAACATATTCAGCGCCTCTATAAAGCTCTGTATGTCCTTGCTGTCTTCCGTGTCCTTTTACTTCATTTACAGTAATACCTGTAATATCACTTTCAATCAAAGCTTCTTTTACTTCATCAAGTTTAAACGGTTTAATAATAGCCTCAATTTTTTTCATAATAACTCCTTTTAGTTTTTTTGAATTATATTTAAATAGACTTTAAAAAGTTGTATAAAATTTAATCAATTGAGATTAAAATTATCTTTTTTGACATTTTAAAATCAGTTTGATAAAATGAAATAAAAAAAGGAGATATTTATGTTAACACCAAAAAGAGCCGATGTTGATATGAACAGTGAAGAATTTAAATTAGAAGAAGAAAAAACAAAAAAATTTGCCGATAAAGTAGTTAAACAGTTTAACTGGGCTTTTACGCCAAATAAAGAAGTTTATGATGCAATTATTATGGGGCTTACAAGAAATAAATTAATGTATGGAAAAAGATATTGCCCTTGTTTTATTCCTATGGGTGATAAGGAAGATAGAATTTGTCCTTGCAAACCTGCAATAGATCATGAAGTGGCTGAGGGATGTTGTCATTGTGGAATCTTTTGTAATCCTGAAAAATGTGGAGAGACTGAATGAAAACAGTTGATATGAATTCGGCCGAATTTCAACAAGAATTTATTAAAACAGAAAAATTTGCCCACAAAGTTTGTGAGCAGTTTAACTGGACATTTCATCCTGATGAAGATATTGTAGAAAGAGTTCTAAAAGGTCTTACAAATAATAAAGTAATGTATGGTAAAAGATTTTGTCCTTGTTTTGTGGTTGAAAAAAGAGATGGAAAATATGTAAGTGTTGATAATAGAATTTGCCCTTGTAAACCTGCAATAGAAAAAGAAATTCCAAATGAGGGGGTTTGTCACTGTGGTATTTTTTGTACAAAAGAGTATGCTGAAAATATTTCTAAAACTGAAACTCATGAGCACAAAGAAGTAGAAGGTTTAAGTGTAGGAGAGCTTGAGAATATTTTACAAAAAGAACAGATTTTAGGAGAAGAGCTGGAAATTTTACTAAAAGCAAGAGACAAAGGACTTGTAGACTTTAAATTAATTGATATAAGAGAGCCTTTTGAAAATCAAATGGCAAGGATTAAAGGGACTGATAAACTTTTACCTATAAGCAGAGTTCAATATGATTTAGATGAATGGATGAAACTAAAAGATGAAAGAATTATTATCTATTGTCACGTAGGAAGCAGAAGTGCATATTTACAAAGAGCATTGCAGCAACAGTTAGAATTTAGCAAGGTTGGAAACTTAACTTACGGAATAGCTCAATATTTCGGTGATATTGAAAGAGGATAATATGTTTATATTAGGAATTCCAATAAAAAACGAAGTTTGTGTACCTTCAAATGAGGCTGAAAAATTTGCAAAGGTATTTGTAAATGAAGGGCAGATTCAAAAAATAGATTATGTAAAAAATAGAGACGATTTAGTAGGTATGGTAAATTTTTTTATAACTCCAAAAGAAGAGTATGTTTTTGATTTTTTAGAATCAGGTGCCGAGCCTCTTATGACTCCAAGAAGTGAAATGAATATAGCTGAGATTGTAGAAGCGTTTTTATTTAGAGAGCTTTATTCGTATGGAACAATTTGAGATTTGTTAATTGGTATATTGGTTATTTGTGTAGAGAAAATGAAAATTATCCCAATATACAAATATACCAATTCACCAATATACATACTTAAAGGATTAAAATGAAGTTAATAAAACTTATTAAGAGTATAAATGATGAAGAAAATTTAAATATAGCTACTACAAATCCCTCTTTTTTTTCTCGGACTTCATATAATATTGAAAAAATAGAAGGAGAATTTAATTATAAAAGATTCTTTCATTTTATTGTGCTTGATAAAGATTTTGATATTGAAAAGCTTTTTCGTGCTCTTAGAAACGGAGGATATTTAATAAGCAAAATTTATTTTGACGAAAATATTTTAAATGATATAGGTTTTAGTGCCGTTTCTAAAATAGATGATTGGCAAATAATCAAAAAAGTCCATTCTTGGAATGATTTTTAAAGGATAAAAATGTTGCAAAAAGCATATGAAATTGTAAGAAACAGAGATGAGAGAATAAACAGTTATTTTGAAAAGTGCCCTGATGATATAAGAATGATTTTTGAAGAGATTTTAAAAACACTTAATTTAGAAATTAATGAGGAAAATTTTTTAGCACTTAAAAAAAGATTTTTTCATCTAAGAGAAGATTCTGTTATGAACCTTTTAAAAAAAGGTAATTTCAGTGAAAAAGATATAAAAGAAATTCAGCTTGATTTATATGAACTTACAAAAAATTTCTGGCTAAAAGAGCATGAAAAACTAATTGATGAATTAGCTCCTTTTGTAGGAAGTTTTTATGCTGAAATTTTAAGAGGTGTTCATAAAATAGGAATTGCCTTTTCAAAATGGCAGCCTTTATGGACTAAACATATTATTCACACAATCAATGAAGAGCTTTCTTTGGAATTTGGCGGCGATGAAGCTAAGGTTATGGCTTTTTTAATGGAAAAAGAGCTTATTGATTTTTATGAAGGCGAAGTTAGTGACAGATGTTATTCGGCTTTGATTAAACTGGAAAATGGAAAATACACTAACAAATGTTATTATGATGTTTTTAGAGATGAAGTAGAAGAAGCCGTCAGGGTTATTGATGAGCTTATTGTAAATCTTGAAAAACTTGATGATGAGTATAAAAGAGAATGGGTTTTATATTTTCATTCACTAAAAATGGCTCTGCTTGAAAGAGACACAAAAGAGGTTGTGAAAAAATGGGCTGAGGTGGATAGAGTATGGATGGATATAAAATCTCCTATTCAGGTTGGGCATCCTCTTGAATATTATGAGGATAAATTTAAAAAAGCTGTTGCACTTGAACTGGATGTCAGGATTAAAAATCCTGATTTAAAAAGTGAAGTAAAGAAAAATATTATTTCAATGTATAAACAATATTGTAAAAACGAATATCTTTTGAATTTTGCCCTAAAAAGTATTGATAATACACAAATTTATATCTCTTCTCCCGCAACCTTTTATGCAGCGGAATTTAACGGGCTTTTTTCAGCTCAGGTTGTTCCTAATGATGAGAAAGTAAGTTTTGAAAAGGGCAAAAAAATTTTTGCTTTTGTGGATAAAGTGTATGAAGACACTAAAGCCAGGCCTAAAATGGAGCTTGGTTTTGAAATTTTAGGCGAAGAATTTATGAATAGATTTTATAAAGAACTTGAAGATAAAGAGAAATTTATTAAAATTTATGATATTACAACAATAGGGCACGAGTTTGGTCACATTTTATGGGTTGATAGAGAGAGTGAATCTAAAATGAATGCCTCTGGAATGTTTAAAAATGTAGAAGAATTTAAAGCCACAACAGGCGGACTTATGGCATTTTTTGAAAATGAAGATGAAATTTTAAAAGAAGCTGTTTTAGAAGATATTATAAAAAGGGCTGTTGGGCTTATTTCATGGATGGAAGTTGATGAGGTGTTGCCTTATTACATAGAAGGGCTTATTCATTTAACAGGGCTTTTTGAAAACGAAGTTATAAAATTTAACGGTAAAAATTTAGAATACAATTATTCAAACTATGATAATTTAAAAAATTGGTATAAAAAAGCTTATTTGGATTTAGCAAAAGTTTATGAAGATAAAAACGATGCTAAAATTTTCTTGGATAAATTTATTTATAAAGATAAAAATTATTTCCCTTTAAATAAGAGTGCAGATGAATTTGTAAAATATTATTATCAAAGATATAAAGAAATAGGGGATAAAATAAGAGCTTAAATAGCTCTTTTAAATTCCGGATAACTTTCTATTCCACATTCGCTTACATCAAGACCTTCTATTTCATCTTCATCTTTTGCTCTAAATGGGACTATTTTATTTATGATGTAAAGAATAATATATGAAGCTGTAAAAGCAAAAATTCCAACAACTACAATTCCTTTAATTTGAGCCATAAGGCTTACTCCTGAAGCAAAAATTCCAGTCCCAATTGTTCCCCAAATACCGTTTACTAAATGTACTGAAAGAGCTCCTACGGGGTCATCAAGTCTTAGCTTATCAAAAAACGGAACAGCAAAATATACCAAAACCCCTCCGGCTGCACCGATAATAATCGCACTAATAGGACTTACAACATCGGCTCCTGAGGTAATGGCTACAAGTCCTCCAAGAGCACCGTTAAGTATCATTGTAATATCAAATTTTTTGTATTGAATATATCCTAAAATCATTACGACAAGTCCGCCTATAAGTCCTGCGTTGTTTGTATTCATAACAACCATTGCAACTGTATTTGCTGCATCTTTACTTGAAATACTTCCTACACTTCCGCCGTTAAAGCCAAACCAACCAATCCAAAGTAAAAATGCTCCAAGTGCTACAAGAGGAATATTACTTGCAGGAATTACTTTTATCTTTCCATTTTTATATTTGTTTTTTCTTGGACCTATCATTAAAATAGCAGCCAAAAGCGCCCACGCTCCAGTTGAATGGATTACAGTAGAACCTGCTAAATCATGCATTGAAGAAATATCTAAAAAAGTGCCTTTTAGCATATTTGCTCCCCATGACCAGTTAACTATAACCGGATAAATAAGTCCAGCCATAAAGACTGTAAATATTGCAAGTGGAATAATTCTTGTTCTTTCGCTAACTCCTCCACTCATAATATTCACAGTTTTACCAACAAATGCCATTTGAAATAAAAATGCAGCGTACATACTCATGGAACTTCCGTTCCATCCACCAAATGCCAAAACATATCCCCAAAAGAAAAATACCAAACTAGCTACAATATAAATCATTGTATTTACTGTCAAAACTGTTGTTACATTTTTTGTTCTTACAAGTCCGGCTTCAAGCATTGCAAAACCAGGGACCATAAGAATAATTAAAGTAAATGCAAACAACGCAAAAAAGGTATCAATTACCCAAGACATATCCATTCTTTACTCCTTTTTTTTGTTGATTTTAATATAAAAAAAGAGAAAAAAAGGAAAAAAATGATTAAATTTTATACAGTTTATTATTGAAGTTTGATTTTATTAATAAGAATTCCGGCAGTTTTTAAAGCCTCTTTTGAACTTTTGTCACTAACTAATAAAACTCCCATTCTTCTGCCTTTATGAGCCTCAGGTTTTCCAAATACAACAAATCTTGAATTTTTGCTAAATACTTCATCTTCAATTTCAAATGTAGGATTAAATGTCTCTTTATTTGCTTTAAACGCAGCACTAGCTCCAGGTGTAACAAATTCAAATCCAAGAGGAAGATTTAAAACAGCTCTTATATGAAGTGCAAACTCACTTTGAGATTGGGTAATTAATGTTACAAGTCCTGTATCGTGAGGTCTAGGAGATACTTCGCTAAAATATACCTCATTCCCTTTTACAAACAATTCAACTCCAAATATTCCTCTACCACCTAGTCCTTCAACAATTTTTCTAGCTATTTCTTTTGCTTTATTTAGTGCAATTTCGCTCATATCCATTTCCTGCCAGGAAAAAATATAATCCCCGCCGCTTTGAATATGCCCGATTGGCGGACAAAATACAATTTCTTCATCATTTTTTGCAGTAAGCAAAGTTATTTCATAATCAAAATTGATAAATTCTTCTACAATCAGCTCATCTGCACTTCCTCTTGCGTCACTTTTTGCAAATTCCCACGCTGTAATTACTTCTTCGCTATCTTTTACAATACTTTGTCCGTGTCCTGATGAACTCATAACAGGTTTTACAACAGCAGGATAGCCTATTTCATCACAAGCGGCTTTTAAATCTTCATATGTTGATACAAATTTATATTTAGAAGTTTTAATACCAAGCTCTTCGGCGGCAAAAACCCTTATATTTTTTCTGTTCATTGTTTTATTTACAGCTTCTGCATTTGGAATGATATGAATTCCTTCCTTTTCGGCTTCAAATAGTGCATCAATATTAATAGCCTCAATTTCAGGCAAAACAAAATCTGGTTTTTCTCTTTTTATTACATCAAGAACTTCGGTTTTATTTTTCATATCAATTACATAAGATTTTTGGGCAACCAAACTAGCAGGTGCATTTACATATCTGTCAACGGCAATTATTTCACATCCAAGTCTGTTTGCTTCAATTGCCACTTCTTTTCCAAGCTCTCCGCTTCCTAAGAGCATAATTTTTATAGAATCTGATTTTAAAGCTGTTTTTAATATCATTTTTTCTCCTTAATTTTGATATATATCAAGAAAATATTACTTTTTTAGTGATATTATACCAATAAAAAAGGAGTGAGATGAAACTTAATGAATTAAAAATCGGAGAGAGCGGAATTATCAAAAAAATTTATGCAAAAGAGCCTTTAAAAAGTAAATTATTATCTATGGGATTTGCAAGGGGTGAGAAGGTAAAAGTTTTAAAACACACATTAGCAAAAAATACATTTGATGTGGATATAAATGGGGTAAATGTAGCTTTAAGAGAAGAAGAGGCAAAAGAAATAAAAGTTGAAAGGAAGAATAATGAAAGAAATTAAAATAGCACTTGTTGGGCAGCCGAATGTCGGAAAAAGCCATTTAATAAATTCAATTAGTGGAGCTACCCTTCATGTAGGAAATTTCAGTGGTGTTACAGTTGAAAAAAAAGAAGTTGAATTTGAAAGGAATGGATATAACTTAAAATTAATTGATCTTCCCGGAACTTATTCACTTCATCCTTATACACCAGAAGAGAAAGTTACAAAAGATTTTTTACTTAATGAAGAATATGACTTAATTTTAAATGTTATTGATTCAAATCAGATTGAAAAAAATTTAATATTTTCATTTCAAGTGGCTGATTTGAATAAACCTATGGTTATTGCTTTTAATATGTATGATGAATATTCAAGAGGTGGAGGAGAGATTGATACAGATAAATTTTTTAAACTTATAAATATAATGGCTCAGAATGTTTCGGCAAAAGAGAAATTTGGTTTAGAAGAACTTTTTAATAAAGTTATAAAAACATATGAAGGAAAAAATACTCCAAGAGTTTATTATTCAGAAATTATAGAAGAAGAGATTGAAAATGTTAAAGAAAAAATAAAAGAAGTTAAATTTGATAAAAGATTTACGGCTATAAGGCTTTTAGAAGAAGATGAGGATATTTATAAATTAGTTCACGAAAAGCCTTGGTATATTGATTTAGTTTCCCAGCTTCAAGAGAGCAAAAAAGTTATTAGAAATGAATATGACAATGATGATGTAAAAGAGATCTTTTTTGAAGAAAGACTTGCTTTATCTAAAGGAATAGTTACTCAAATTGCCAAAAAAGCCAAAAAAGAGACTTTAAGTGAAAAAATAGATAAAATTTTAATTCATCCAATACTTGGGCTTCCTATATTTTTATTTGTAATGTGGGCTATTTTTCAGTTAACATTTGATGTAGGAGCAATTCCAGCGAATTATATAGGTGCGGGATTTAGTGCGTTTGGAGAGTGGGTAGGAGGATTGCTTCCTAATGGATTAGTTAAAGAATCTTTGGTTAATGGTGTGATTCCGGCTGTTGGTGCGGTTGTGATGTTTTTACCAAATATCTTAATTCTGTTTTTAGGAATAAATTTACTTGAACAAACCGGATATATGGCAAGAGCTGCTTATGTAATGGATGGTGTTCTTAAAAAATTCGGACTTCAAGGAAGAGCGTTTATTCCGCTTGTAAGCGGATTTGGCTGCTCGGTTCCTGCATATATGGCGGCAAGAACGCTTAAAAATCCAAAGGATAGATTAATTACTATGCTTGTTATCGGATTTATGAGCTGTGGGGCAAGACTTCCTATTTATATACTGCTTGTAAGTGCATTTTTTGCTCCTGCTATTCAAGGGGATGTGATGTTTGCTATTTATATAGGAGGTGCATTAACAGGATTAATAGTTGCAAAAATTTTAAGAGTAGTTTTATTTAAGGGTGAACCAGAACCGTTTGTAATGGAGCTTCCAAAATACAGATTTCCAAGATTAAAAGCAATTCTTTTTGATTTATGGGTTAAAACAAAAATGTTTCTTAAAAAAGCAGGTACATTTATTGCAATTTCAGCATTTACAATTTGGTTTTTAAGTTCATTCCCTAGAGAAAACATAGTAAAAGAATATTCTGTTAAAATTGAACAGGTAAAAAGTGTAGATAAAAAAGCGGCACTTGAAGAAGAGATGAATCAAAAAATTTTAGAAAATTCTTATATAGCTCATATTGGTAAAGCAATAGAGCCAATTTTTAGACCTCTTGATTTAGGATGGAGAGAAGATGTGTCACTTCTTGCTGGACTTGCGGCAAAAGAGACCGTTGTATCTACTATGGCTGTTTTATACGGAGCAGGGAATGCAGATGAAACAAGTAAAAGTTTAATAGAAAAAATTAGAAATGCTATGCCTTTTACAGCGGCAGTTGCAATGATTATAATTGTAATGTTTTATTCTCCTTGTGTTGCGGCTATGAGTACATTTTATGCTGAGGTACCTCAAATGGTTTGGAAAATTTTTTATACTATCTATCCAAATGTATTTGCCTATATAGCTGCATTTATTGCGGTTAGTTTAATTAAAATCTTTTCTTGATTCTTTTTTTCTTTTCAATTATTTTTAAGCTCATTTAGATATCATTCCATTAGATTTTTTTAAAGGAGAATAATGTATCCGGGAATTACAGTTATCAAAAGAAATGGCAGAAGAGAGCATCTTGATATTTCTAAAATTAGAAAATACACAATGGCTGCATGTGAAGGACTTAAAGATGTTGATTATAATGAGCTTGAACTTGATGCGAAGCTTCAATTTCGTGATGGAATCACAACAGAAGAAATTCAAGAAACACTTATTAAAACAGCAGTTGATAAAATAGATATTGATAGACCTAATTGGAATTATGTGGCTGCAAGGCTTTTTTTATACGATTTATATCACAGGGTTACAGGATTTACAGGTTATAATCATTTAAAAGACTATTTCAAAAAAGGCGAAGAAGCAGGAAGAATTTTACCAGGACTTAAAGAGAAATTTGATTTAGATGATTTAAATGAATATTTAGATTATGATAGAGATTTACAATTTACTTATCTTGGAATAAAAACACTTTATGACAGATATATAATTAAAGATAAAAAAGGTAATCCAATAGAACTTCCGCAACAGCTTTTTATGGGTGTTGCTATGTTTTTGGCTCAAAATGAAACAAATCCTGAGTCTATTTCTAGTGAAGATAAAGAAAAAATTGATTTAAACGACCCAAAAAGTATTAGAGGATATTGGGCTAAAAATTTTTATGATGTTATTTCTAAATTTGAAGTAATGGTTGCAACTCCGACTTTATCTAATGCTAGGACAACAAGACATCAGCTAAGCTCTTGCTTTTTAAAAGGGACACCTGTTAGAAGTATTGATAAAGAAATTGAAATTGATAAAATAAAAGAGGGGGATTTTGTTTTAACTCATAATAAAGAGTTTAAAAAAGTAACCGAAACTTATGTAAGAGAATATAACGGAGAGCTTATAAAACTTAATATTAACGGACTTTTAAGAGATATTAAAGCAACTGTTGAGCATCCTGTTTTGTCTATTAAATCAGAAGATGTAAAATGCGACAGAAAATTAGCTACTTGTTTAAAAAATCAGGGTAATTCACAATATTGTTATAAACTTGAAGGTCAATATAAAAATGATTGTGATAAATTAAATAAAGATTTAACAAAAGAGATTAAATGGAATGAAATAAAAGATTTAAAAGAGGGAGATTTTGTTTCAATCTCTTTTTCACAATATATTCACGATAAGGAAGAAATTTTAATAAGTGATATTGTTAATTTTAAAAATTTAATTTTTGATGAAAAATATCTATTTTTCAAAAGAAATAATTGCAGTTTTATAAATGATAGAGGATTTATTAATAATCAGGTTAAAAAAGTAAAAAACAGAATAAAATTAAATAAAGATTTCTTTTTATTGATAGGTTATTATTTGGCAGAAGGGCATATAAGTAAAGATAAAGACAGTTTAATTTTTACTTTTTCATCAAAAGAAACTTATTTTATAAATGAAGTCAAAAGTTTAATTTATTCTATTTTTGAAGTAGATTCAATGATTAAAGAAAATAGTGATAATTCTACAAATGTTATCGTAAACAGTAAAATAGTAGCTTCTTTTATTTATGAATTAGCAGGCAGTGGATTTAATAAAAAAAGATTATCTCCTATTTTAACATATGCAAAACCTGATAATCAAATTGAAATGTTAATTGGAGTTATAAGAGGAGATGGATGTGCAATTGAGGAAGGATATCAACTTACTTTATCAAATAAAGAGTTAATAGAGGATTTATTTGAAATTTCACTTAGATGTGGATTATCTCCTTATATGTTTAAAGGATATAAAAACAGTATTGCAAATTATTATCCTTATTATTTGAAAATTGGAAGTAAAAATGATAAAGAGTTTGTTTTAAAAGTAAATAAAAATCTTGAAAAAATAAACTTTAATCAAAAAGGAAATTCAAAACTTAGATATTTTTGGCTTAATGATAAGTATTTTATGAGAATTGATAGTATTGAAAAAGAAGAAATTAATGAGTTAGTTTATAATATAGAAGTAGAAGATGACCACTCTTACAGTGTGAATTTTGTAGATGTGCATAATTGTTACGTCGGGTCAATGAATGATAATATTGAAGGTATTTTTGATGATTATAAAGAAATGGCACTTTTAAGTAAATTCGGTGGTGGAATTGGATGGGATGTAAGTAAAATAAGAGCTCTTGGAAGTTTTATAGATAATCATAAAAATGCAGCCGGAGGAGTTGTTCCTTGGCTAAAAATTGCAAATGATGTGGCTATTGCGGTTGATCAGCTTGGAACCAGAAAAGGGGCAATAGCCGTTTATCTTGAGCCTTGGCATATGGATATTTTGGATTTTCTTGATTTAAAGAAAAATTCTGGGGAAGAGAGAAGAAGGGCGCACGATTTATTTCCTGCACTTTGGATTAGTGATTTATTTATGAAAAGAGCCCAAAGGGATGAACTTTGGACACTTTTTGACCCGTATGATGTACCTGATTTAACAGATCTTTACGGTGAAGAGTTTGAAAAAAAATATGTAGAATATGAAAATGACGATTCTATTCCAAAAAGAAAAATAAAAGCAAAAGAATTATGGAAAAAAGTACTCCTTGAATATTATGAAACAGGAAATCCTTTTCTTTGTTTTAAAGACAATGCAAACAAAAGAAATCAAAATTCTCACAGTGGAATTATTAGAAGTAGTAATTTGTGTACGGAGATTTTTCAAAACACGGAGCCTAATCATTATAAAGTAAAAGTAACTTTTGAAGATGAAAGTGTATTGTTTTTTGAAGAAAATGAAGAGGTTGAGGTAAAAAGTGGAGGAGTTAGAATAATTAAAAAAGCTAAAAAAATAACTTCCCTTGATTCTATTGAAGGTAAACAGGTTTATATCACCGAAAAAGTGGCAGTTAGCGGTAAAACGGCTGTTTGTAATCTGGCTAGTGTGAATCTAAGCAAAGTCAATACTCCAGAAAAGATAAAAAAAGTAATTCCTGTTGCTATTAGAATGCTTGATAATGTAATTGATCTTAATTTTTATCCGGTTAGAAAAACAAAAGATACAAATATAAAAAATAGAGCCATAGGACTTGGGGCAATGGGTGAAGCTCAGATGCTTGCTGAAAGACAGATATTTTGGGGAAGTGAAGAGCATTTTAAATTGATTGATGAGATATTTGAAGGAATTTCTTTTATGGCAATTGATACAAGTTGTAATTTGGCAAAAGAGAAGGGAATATATCCTGAATTTAAAGGCAGTAGATGGGAAAAAGGAATTTTACCTATAGATACAGCCAATGAAAATGCAAAAAAACTGGTTGAAAGAGACCTTTTTAGTGCAACTTTATATGATTGGGAGGCTTTAAGAAAAAAGGTAAAAAAAGGTATTAGAAACGGATATTTAATGGCAATAGCGCCTACTAGTTCCATTTCTATTTTAACAGGGACTACTCAGACAATAGAGCCTGTTTATAAAAGAAAATGGTATGAAGAAAATTTAAGCGGGCTTATTCCTGTTGTTGTTCCAAATCTTAGTGCTGAAACATATATGTTTTATACGCCGGCATATGAATTAGACCAGACGGTACTTGTGAAAGCAGCAGCAATTCGTCAAAAATGGGTAGACCAGGGACAGAGTTTAAATATCTTTATAACAACTGATAAAGCAAGCGGAAAGTATTTAAATGAAATATATACACTTGGATGGAAACTTGGAATTAAGAGTTTTTATTATCTAAGAAGCCAGTCTCCTGAAGTTAAAGAAGATGTGATGGATAGAAGCGTTGAATGCTTTGGTTGTCAGTAATTTACTTTAAAGATTTACCATTTAACTACTTTTTTCTTTCTCTTTTTTTATGTTATAATTTATTAAATCAAAATTAAGGTTTTATTATGATTGATTTTGCAATTTGCCCTCATGACACTGAAAGTGAAGAATTATTAAATGAATGGATCAAAATTAAAGATAAAATAGCTTTAAAAATTAATAAAAAAATAAATTTTATAACTTTTAAAGATTATTATGATGAACTTGAGAATTTTGATAAAATAGCTACTGATATATATTATGCATCTCCCGTTATAGCTTATAAGCTTAAAAAATTAGGATACATTCCTGTTGCGAAAATAAAAGGTCAGTTTGATTCTTTTGTATTGGTAGGAGAATTGAATCAAAAAGAGATTACTACTGTTATTACGGTAAATTTAGAAACTCATATAGCTCCTCTTCTTTATGTAAATGAGATTGACTTTACAAAAACAAAAATAAAATACGTAAACAAACAAAAAGAGATAATTAAATTTATAAATAATAAAAAAGCTGATATAGGTATTGTTTATAAAGAGGTTTTTGATAAGTTAAATCCGGATATAAAAACAATCAAAGAAGTTAATACAAAAATGAGCCATTTTTTTATGGTGAAAAAAGAGAGTCTTTATTTAAAAAATGCTATTTTATCTTTAAATGGAGTAGAAGAAGTTGATGAAGAATATTTTAAAAACAGCTTTAATATAAATTTTGATATTGATTCTGTATTTAAAGTAAAAGAATTTTATGATATTTCAAAAACTTTTTATGAAATACCGTTTATCGGTTATGTAATATTTAGAGATAATATTTTATATGCAAATAAAAATTTTCAGGAATTTATAGGATATTCTTTAAATGAGCTTAAAAATAAAAAAATAAATGAAATTACAGAAAGAATATATAACGGTTTTTATAAATGTTATGGGAAAAATGGAATAAAATATGCAAAATGTTTTTTTGAAAAAATGTTTTTTAACGGTAATTTTGTAGAAATAGCGGTCATTATTGATATAACAAAAGAAAAACTTTTACAACAAAAACTTGAAGAATCAAAAATAAGAGACTCTTTAACATCTCTTTATAATCTTGACGGATTTTTGATAAAAGTAAACTTATATAAAAAAAGAGGTATGTTAATATTAATTGATATTAATAATTTTACATTTTTAAATAAAACATACGGAAAAGAAATTGCCGATTTGCTTTTACAAAAAGTAGCAGAAAAATTAAAAAAAGAGTGTTCTAAAAGTTTTATTGCAAGGGTTGGAAGTGATGAATTTGCAGTATTTAGAAATATTGATGAAGAAAATGAAATTTTAGAAATTTTAGAAAAAATACATAATTGTTTTAAAAATTCTTTTAAAGTTGCTTCAAAAGATATAAAAATTTTTGTAAATGTCGGAATCGCAGCTTATCCGGAAGATGCAGAGAATATAGAAAATCTGCTTCAAAATGCTTCAACTGCACTTAGTCTTGCTAAAAATGAAGGAATCGGAACAATAAAATTTTTTAATAAAAATATGAATTATTATGCCGATAAAATAATAAAATCAGAAACTTTAATAGAAAAAGCCTTAAAAGAAGATTTGTTTATTTTTTATCTTCAGCCCTATTTTAATGCAAAAAATTTAACTATTGCAGGATTTGAATCATTAGTAAGAATAAAAGAAAAAAATATAATTATTTATCCTAATGAATTTATAGATGTGCTTGAAAATTCTCCGTTTGTATATGAATTTAGAAAAAAAGCACTAAAAAAAATAAAAGAATATATAACTGAAATAAATATGCCTGTTTCTATTAATTTGTCTGCTAATGACTTAAAAGATAAGAATTTATTAAATGATATTAAAAAAGCTGTAAAAAATCTCAAAAAACCTTTAACGGTGGAAATAACAGAACGGGCAATTGTTAAAGATTTGCAAAATGCCAAGAAAATATTAAATTCTTTAAAAGGAATATCAGGTATAACGCTTTCAATGGATGATTTTGGGACAGGATATTCATCCTTGTCTTCTTTAAAAGATTTGCCTTTTGATGTTATAAAAATAGATATTTCTTTTGTAAGGGGAATGGTGGAAGATAAAAAAATGCGCTCTGTGGTTAAAAATATTATTAATCTAACAAAAGATTTAAATTTAAAAACTGTGGCCGAAGGGGTAGAAACAAAAAAGCAGCTTGAACTTTTACAAAAATTTGGAATTGATTATATGCAAGGTTATCTTTTATCAAAACCGATTTCTTATGAAGAGGTAAAAAAAGTTTTAAAAAATGATTTAATAAACTAAAAAGGAGCAAAAATGCAAATAAAAAAACTTTTTAACTATAACTGCCCTATCCATAAGGGCTCAACCACTTCAATAATAAACGGTTGCAGTGAAGGGATTATAAATTTAAATAAGCTAAGCTACCCGTGGGCTTATAATTTGTGGGAGATGATGCTTGCAAATACATGGTTTCCAAGGGAAGTTGATTTAACAGAAGATGCAAGACAGTATAGAAACTTGCTTCCGGCTGAAAAAAGAATGTATGATAGAGCCTTAGCTCAACTTATTTTTATGGATTCAATTCAGACAAACAATACTCCTGACCATGTAAATCCATGGATTACAGCACCTGAGGTTAATATGTGTCTGGTTCGTCAAGCTTTTGAAGAGGCACTTCATTCTCAAAGTTATGCTGTTATGGTGGATTCTATTTCACTTAATACAGATGAGATTTATGAAATGTGGAGAGCCGATAAGAATCTTCGTAAAAAAAATGAATTTATAGGAAATGTATATGAAAAATGGGGAACAAAAGCACTTGACGGAGATGATGAAGCCAAAATTTATATGATTGTTGCAAATCAGTGTTTGGAAGGTGTATATTTTTATAACGGGTTTGCTTCTTTTTATGTATTGGCAAGAGCCGGTAAAATGCTTGGAAGTGCTCAGATGATTAGGTTTATTCAAAGGGATGAAGTGACTCATACCACCCTTTTTGCAAATATTTTCAAAGAAATGCAAAAAGAATTCCCAGACCTTTTCACACCGGAAGTTTATAAATATATAAAAGATATGCTATATGCCGCTTATGAGCTTGAGAGAGACTGGGGATTTTATGTAACAAACGATGAAATTCTGGGACTTAGTAAAGAGTTAATTGATAGATTTACAAAATATTTGGCAAATAAAAGAGCAAATGCCATGGGTATTGAACTGCTTTTTCCTGATATTGGGCTTAAAAATCCTATTAGTTGGTTTGACGGATTTAGCAGTTTTAACGACCAAAAAACAAACTTTTTTGAGGGAAATGTTGTTAATTACTCAAAAGGTAGCTTGAATCTAGATGATTTTTAAAGGATAAAAATGAAAATAATTAATTTTAATGAAATAGATAAACTTGATAGATATAAATTAATGGCAAGTAATATAATTCCACGTCCTATTGCGTGGATTGTAACGGAAAATGACGGAATTATCAATATTGCACCGTTTAGTTATTTTACAGGAGTAGGAGGAGAGCCTCCTCTTTTAATGGTTAGTATAGGAAGAAAAAAACCAAATCTTAATGAGCCAAAAGATACTTTTAAAAATCTTAAAGAGACAAAAAGAGCGAGTGTTTGTCTAGTGCCTCTTGAAATGACACAGATTATGGATAAAACAGGCGAAGAACTGCCTAATAATGTAAGTGAAGCTGAAAAATTCGGAGTAGAGCTTGAAAGGCTTGAAGAAAATTTTCCACCAATTATAAAGGGATGTAAAAGAGCGTTTTTTACTACTCTTTATGGAACATTTGAAAATGATGAAATGGAAAATATTCCTTTTTTTCTAAAAATAGAAAAAATGTATCTAGAAGGAGAGTTTATTCCAGCTGTCAGGGTTGCAAAAAGTTATGCAAAACTGTGTGAGATGTGATGAGAGAATTAGAAATCTTAAATGAGATAAAAGAAAAGTATAAAAATATTTTAGAAATAAAGTATGTTGTAGGTTCGTTTGCGAGAGGAGATTTTAATAAAGAGAGTGATATTGATATTATCTATTCTTTGAATCCTGATTTTTTAATAAATAAAGATGTTTTTGAAATTTTTAATATTTTAGCCTCTGTTAAACAGGAATTAGAACAGCAACTTAAAAGAAAAGTGGATTTTATTGATGAAAGTTCACTTAATAATATTGCTAAAAAATATATGAAAGATAAAATTTATGTTTGATAAAAATTTTCCTAAAATGGAATTTATTATTGAGAGAATTGAATTTATAGAATATATTGTTAAAAGACATAAATACGTAACAAAAGCTTTAGAAGATGAGATAGAAGCAAAACCTGCAATTTTAATGCATTTGTCCCAAATTGGAGAAGAAATTAATAAATTAGATAAAGCCATTTTAGAAAAACTCTCTTTAATAGAAGATGCAAAGGGTGCTTATAATGTTAGAAATTTTATAGTTCATTCTTATGAAGGTGTAAATTTAGCTTTAATTGAAAGAATAATTAAAGAAAAACTGCCTTTTTTAAAAAAAACTTTTAAAAGGTATTTAAATGAAAATAATTAAATTTAAAAATCAAGCTTTAACTCCTTGTAAAATTGTATGTGTAGGCAGAAATTATGTTGAGCATATAAAAGAGCTTAATAATGAAATTCCAAGTGAGCCTGTCTATTTTATAAAACCAAACAGCTCAATTAGTGAAGAGATTATTTATCGTGACGGGCTTCATTATGAAGGGGAAATTAGTTTTTTAATTAAAGATAAAAAAATATCAGGTGTTGGGTTTGGTTTTGATTTGACTCTAAGGGATATTCAAGCTAAATTAAAACAAAAAGGGCTTCCTTGGGAGAAGGCTAAGGCGTTTAAGGCAAGTGCGGTTTTTAGTGAATTTGTTGAAATTAATGACACTAAAAATTTAGAAGTTGAAGTTATTAAAAATGAAAAAATAGTTCAAAAAGGCTCAGTTGAGCTTATGATGTATAAGCCTGAATTTTTAGTTAAAGATATTGATGAAATTTTTTCTCTTGATAACGGAGATATTATTATGAGTGGCACTCCTAAGGGAGTTGGAGTTATTCAAAAAGAAGATAAATTTATAGGCAGAATTTATAAAGATGGAAAAATTTTAATTGAGAAAAAATGGATAGTAAATTGATACCAATCAGCGAGATATTTTATTCAATCCAGGGAGAAGGTAAATATAGCGGCAATCTAAGTGTTTTTATAAGAGTTGGGGGGTGTAATTTAACCTGTCCCGGGTTTGGTAAAAACGGCTGTGACAGCTTTTATGCAGTTGATAAAAAATATAAAAATGAGTGGCAGTATTTGAGTATTGATGAGATTAAAGATAAAATAAAAAAATATCTTAAATTTAGTCCCAATTTAGTAATAACAGGCGGAGAGCCTGGGTTATATTTTGACAGACTTTATCCGTTAGTTGAGTGGTTTAGCGGGAATATCACCATTGAAACAAATGCTACTATTGCTCCTGATTTTAAAAAATATCCTGAATTTAAAAAAGTCTCTTTTGCAATGAGTGTAAAACTCTCAAACAGTGGCGAAGAGTATAAAAAAAGGGTAAAAAAGCAAGCTATTAAAACTATTGCAAAGAATGCAAAAAAAAGTTTTTTTAAATTTGTAATTAATGCGGATTTAAAAGAAGAGATTGAAGAAATTACAAAAAATATTGATTTGCCTATTTATTGTATGCCTTTAGGTGAGAGTAAAGAAGAACTAGAAAAGAATGCTCCTTTTGTATTCGATTTTTGTCTAAAAAATGGATATAGATATTCCGATAGGATTCATATTAGATTATTTGGTAAAAAAAGAGGAATTTAAATGATTATTAGAAAACTTTTTAAATTTGAAAATGCACATATTGTCAGAAATTGCACAAGTCGACGATGTTCGAAATCAATTCATGGACATAGTTATAAAGTTGAAATTAAACTTCAATCAAATTTTTTAGATAACGGGCAAATGGTTTATGATTTTGGACTTATGAAACTTTATATAAAAGATTTGATAGATAGCTTTGATCATGCTATTACTTTATGGAAATATGATGATACTGAATATTTGCAATTTGCTAAGAAATTTAGCGAAAGATGGGTTGAACTTCCTGTAAATCCGTCTGCTGAGCAGTTTGCAAGAATCTTTTTTTTAATGATTGACAGAGTATTAAAACTTATGGAATTTAAAAACGGTGAAAAAAATGTAAAAGTCCATTCGGTAGTAGTTCACGAAACGGATACTGGTTATGCCGAATGTTTTAGAGAAGACGCTTATAATTTTGAAAATATGGGTAAAATAGAACTTAAAGATATAATTTTTAGCGATAGAATTCAAAAAGAGTGGGGGGATAAAAATATGTGGGAAAATATTTTAAAAAATAAAAAATTAATTATCTCTAAAGAGATATAAATTTATTGACATATGTTAGGAAAGTGTGTATATTTAAGCAAAAAAGGATTAATATGAAAGTAGCAGTACCGGTAAGTGGAGAAAATTTGGAAATTTTTACAAGAACAGGAAGAGCTCCGTTTTTTGCTATATTTGAATTTGATGGAGAAAATTTTAAACTTTTAGGACTTAATGAAAATACACATGCTAATGAGCATGATGAAGAAGAGCACACACATGGAAACGGAGCTCATCAAGAAGAACATACAGAGGATGAAGTTGAACATCATCATAAACACGTAAAAGCATCTAAAATAGAAGATTGTGATTATTTGATTGTAAGAGCGGTTGGACCAAATATGGAAGATGCATTGAAGCTTGCAGGTGTGAAAGTTATAAAAGTAAGAAAAAAAGACGGTGAACAAGCTCTAGAAGTTTTAGAAAAAATAAAAGGAGAATTAAAATGAGAATAGTAATTCCAACAAATACCCCTGACGGTCTTATAGCCAAAAGAGGGGCTCATTTTGGAAAAGCCCCTTTTTATGTAATTGTAGATGTTGAAAACGGGGAAATTAAAGATGTTGATTTTACAGCCAATCCTGGTCATAGTGGTGGGGCATGTGGTAATGCTGTAAGTAATATCAAAAATTTAGGTGCCGAGGTGCTGATTGTAAGCGGTATAGGGCCTAATCCTTTAATGGGTTTTAAGCAATCAGGTATTAAAGTGTTTTATGATGCTGAATCTAAAACAGTTGAAGAATCTGTTAAAAATTTTATTAACGGAAAATTAGAAGAAATGCAGCCTGATATGAGCTGTTCTCATCATAAATTTTAATTTTTTCCTTGTTTTCTATTGCATTTAGAAAAAAATTTTATTATAATTGCACTCCACAAACGCTGGAAAGGTGGGTGAGTGGCTGAAACCGGCGCCCTGCTAAGGCGTTGTACTCGTAAGGGTACCGCGGGTTCGAATCCCGCCCTTTCCGCCATTTAAATTTACTTTAAGGTGGGGTAGCTCAGCTGGCTAGAGCGCTGGTCTCATAAGCCGGAGGTCGGGAGTTCAAGTCTCCCCCTCACTACCATTAAAACTCCCGAAAAATCAATGTTTTGAAATAAAAAGTATATCCTGACTCTAACTGAAATAAGAATACCAAAAAATTTTATAATATAAAATAATTCTTAAAAAACAAACTATTCTTTTAATTGTAACTTTTATTAAGTCTATTAAAAATTCCCCTTTGTTTATCAATTTTAGCTCTTTTTAGTAGATTATTTTTATTTTGTTTAATGAATTTTGTCTTCAAATAATGATGTATTAATTTTATATTAATTTAGTATAATTAACTCAAGTTTTTTAAAAAAATGTATAAAAAATCTTGACAAAAAGAAAAATTTTCTTTATAATTTCATCAGTTAAAATAAATAACTGACAAAGGAGGCGGAAATGTTTAAACCGTTAGGACTAAGAGTATTAGTAGAAAGAGTGGAGGAAGAAGCAAAAACTGCAAGTGGAATTATTATTCCGGATAATGCAAAAGAAAAACCACTTGAAGCTAAAGTTATAGCTATTTCAAAAGAAGTCAAAGAAGATGAAAATTTACCAATTAATGAAGGTGATACAGTAGTATTCGCGAAATATTCAGGAACAGAAATTACAGTGGATGGAAAAGAATATTTAGTATTAAATACTGATGATATTTTAGGAAAAATTGAAAAATAAGGAGG
>JALUWM010000170.1 GCA_027019465.1 Campylobacterales bacterium | reverse complement strand
TTTCATCGTGAAATTCTTTTGCTCTCTCTGGGTCTAGGGCTAATTCAAACTGCTTTTTCCAGTCAAAATGATATCTTGCATCACTCATTTCATCATCAATATCCCTGGCTCCTGGAATTTTTCTACCGATATCAGCCGCATGTGCTGCAATTTTATATGCCATCATACCCTCTCTAACATCTGCTTCATTAGGAAGTCCTAAATGCTCTTTTGGTGTCACATAGCATAGCATACTAACTCCGTAAAATGCAGCCATAGCAGCCCCTATTGCACTTCCTATATGGTCATACCCAGCCCCTATATCAAGCACAAGCGGTCCTAAAACATAAAAAGGTGCTTCGTGACAATAGATTTGCTCTAATTTTACATTTCTTTCTATTTCATTAATAGGAACATGCCCCGGACCTTCTATCATAACCTGAACATCTTTTTCCCATGCTCTTAGGGTTAATTCTCCTAAAACTTTAAGCTCTTCTATTTGTGCTTTATCACTTGCATCATACAAGCATCCTGGTCTAAGTGAATCTCCAAGAGAAAGTGAAACATCATACTTTCTGCAAATTTCTAAAATATCATCAAAGATTGTATAAAAAGGATTTTCTTTATGGTGTTTTAACATCCAAGAAGCCGTTAAACTTCCCCCGCGACTGACTATCCCCATTTTTCTTTTTGCAATTTCTGGCATATGTCTTAGAAGCAGTCCTGCATGAATAGTAAAATAACTAACCCCTTGAATTGCCTGTTTTTCAAGTACTCTTAAAATATCATCATATGTAAGTTTTTCAACATCCCCTATCTCATCAATAATCTGATACATAGGAACAGTTCCGATTGGCACAGGAGAAGCTTTAATAATAGCCTCACGAATCTCATCCATATTTTTAGCCCCGGCACTTAAATCCATTACTGTATCAGCTCCGTATTTAACAGAAGTTTGAAGTTTTTTTACTTCTTCTTCAATATCACTAGCCAAAGCACTGGCACCTATATTTGAATTTACTTTTGTTTTAGTTACTCTTCCAATAGCCATAGGCTCTAAATGAGTATGATTTACATTTGCCGGAATTATAAGCCTGCCCCTTGCCACTTCACTTCTAATAAGTTCGGGCTCAAGATTTTCTTTTTTTGCAATATATTCCATCTCTTCAGTAATAAGACCTTTTTTTGCATAATACATTTGAGTTCTTACATTATCATTTTTTCTTTTTTCAAGCCAAGCGCTTCTCATTATCATCCTTTTATAAAAAATTTTCTCAATTTAACCAAAAAACCTTAAAAATAGCTTAAACCAACACTTTTTTTATCTCTTTTTAAATTCATTACAAATTGTAACATTTTTTTGTATAATATCGTAACACTTTTACAAAAGGAAACATATTGAATATTACATTAATAATACTTAGTGCCGGAAATTCCACTAGATTTGATTATGAAGTAAAAAAACAGTGGATTAGAATTGGCAAAAAACCTTTATGGCAGTTTGTGGCTGACAGATTCAATGAAATTTATAATTTTAAACAAACAATAATTACGGCAAATGAAAAAGAAGTCAGACTTTATGAAAAACTAAGCGATTATGAGATAATAAAAGGAGCTAATGAAAGACAATATTCACTTCTAAATGCTTTACAAAATGTAACAAGTGAATATGTTTTAGTAACAGATGTGGCAAGAGCATGTGTGCCAAGGGAAATAATTTTAAATCTTTTAGAAAAAAAGGCTGATTGCATAGTGCCTTTTATATCTCCTGTGGATACAGTTGTTTATGAAAATAAAACTATAAATAGAGATAAAATAAAATTAATCCAAACCCCCCAACTCAGTAAAACTGAAATACTTAAAAAAGCTCTTAATACCCCTAAACTTTTTACAGACGAAAGAGCGGCAATAGAATCAATAGGCGGAAAAATAGAATATATAAGAGGTAGTGAATTTTCTAAAAAAATAACTTATTTTAAAGATTTAGATCTGCCTTGTTTAAAAGCTCCTAGCCGTGATATTTTAGTAGGAAACGGATACGATACCCATAAATTTGAAGAAAATAAAAAAATGTTTCTTGGAGGAGTCGAGATTGACATACCTTACGGTCTAAAAGCCCACAGCGACGGGGATGTGGTAATTCATTCTTTAATAGATGCTCTTTTAGGGGCTGCTGGGTATGGAGATATCGGAGAATTCTTTCCTGATAATGATGAAAAATATAAAAATGCCAATTCAGTGGAATTACTTAAAGAAATTGTAAATATTTTAACTTCAACCGGATTTGAAATAATAAATGCAGATATTTCAATAATAACCGAAAAACCAAAACTAAAAAATTACAAAACAAAAATTGCTAGAAATTTAAGCAAAATCCTAAACGCTATGGTAAATGTAAAAGCCACTACAAACGAAAAAATGGGATTTATAGGAAGAAGTGAAGGAATAGCCGTAATTTCAAATGCAACATTAAAATATAAGGACTGGTATGAAGATTACAATAGTAGAAAATGAAATATATCTAGCACAAAGCATTCAAAACAATTTAAGTGAAAAATTAAATGCAAAATCCGAAATTTTTGCATCATATACCGAAGCTATGAATTCCACAGCTGATATTTTTCTTATAAACACAAATCTAAAAGGCAATATAAAACATCTAATAACAGCCAAAAAAGATAAAATAATTATTCTTTTAGCACCTTATGTAACATATTCAACCGTTATGCAGCCTATTGAAATGGGAGCTGATGATTATTTACAAAAGCCTTTCTCAATTGAAGAACTTATAAGAAAAATCAATCATTTAACACAGTTTTATCAAATGAAAGAAAAAATAGAATCTTTTAAAAATTTCATAAACTTTATATTCAAAGATGTTGAAATGGAAATTCCTAAATACTCTTTTCCTGTTTTTCTTAAATCTTCTATTAATAAAGCAATAGAAAAATTTATTTTTGAAATTGCAAAAAAAGAAAATGCCATAATTAAAATTATAAACTTAAAAAAATTTAAAAAAGAGGATTTTAAAAACAGAAAATATTTGTATGTATGCCTAAATTATGAAAAAATAAAAGATGAGGAAATTTTAAATTTTATATCAAAATTTAAAACTATTCTAATTTTACCAAAAGATTATGAAAAAGAATTTAATTATACAGAATTAAATGCTTCAACTCCAAATCTGCTTGAAGATGATATATTTAGTATAGAAGAATATATAAAATTTATAATAAATAATTATCAATACAAATTTCCTGATACAGAACTTAGTAAAAGGCTTGGTATAAGTAGAAAAAGTCTTTGGGAAAAAAGGAAGAAATATGAAATATTTAAACAGAAATAAAATTTATATAGACAAAGAAGCGTGGATAACACTTGCGATGGTACAAACCGGGCTTTTAAATCCTGTTGATAAACTAATGAATAAAGAAGAAGCTAAAAAAGCAAATGAAAAAAATATTTACAAAAACGGGCGTATTCCTTTTGCTTTTATCCTAGCCCCGGCAGGTAAAAAAAACGAAGAAATCCTAAAAACAAATCCTAAAAAAATAGAACTTTACTGCGAAAATAAAAAAATAGGTGAAATTGATGTAGAAGAGATTTATGAAATTGATCCATTTGATAGAGTAGAAAAAATTTACGGTACAAAAGATTACAAAAACTATCCACAAGTTGCAAAAACACTAAAAAGACTTGGAAAATTCGCAATAGCGGGAAAATTTTGGGTAGAAGACACAGGAATTCAAAAAAAAATAGACTTTGCAAAAGAACAGATTAAAAATAAAGAAAATGTTGTGGGTATGACAATGCACGCAAAACCAATCCATAGGGTTCATGAAAAAATTATGAGAATAGCTATTGAAAAAAATGATATTTTGGTTATTTTTTTAATTAAAAATTTAAAAGAAGAAGAGATTCCATACAATCTTAGATACAAAGCCTTAAAAGAAATTGTAGATAACTATTTCCCAAAACACAAAGTTTTAATAGTACCTCTTTTAAATACATATATTTTTTCAGGAGTAAATGAAGCTATTTTAGATGCTTTAATTGCAAAAAATTTTGGATGTAATAAATTTATTATGGGACAAACCCACAAAGGTCTTGGAATACACTATCACGCAAATCATCTTCACTCTATTTTTGATTCTATGGATTTAAACATAGAAATAGAAACTATAAACGAATATGTATATTGTGATAAATGTAAAACTATAGTAAGTGTAAATTCATGTCCTCATGGAAGTCATCATCATATAAGTTATCACAGTGATTCTATTTTTGAACTTATAAAAACAGGTCTTATGCCTCCTACTATTTTAATGAGAAAAGAAATAAGTGCTAAATATTTAGCATATTTTTACCCAAACAGATTTAAAAATTTACAAAAACTTTATTATGATATTTCACCAAATAAAGGTCTTATAGAAGAAAGTAAAGAAGAGGATTTTTATATTTCTTTAATGAAACTTTATCAAACAAGCTCACTTACTTAGAAGTAAATGAGTAGATGGGTAAATGGGTGGATGAGTGAATGAGTTAAGTGGTAAAATATATATAAATAAAAGGAAAATAATGGAAAAAAAATTTAATACTTTTAAATGGTTTTTACTAACGGGTTTTTTTAGCGGTTTACTTCCAAAAGCTCCTGGAACTTGGGGAAGCGTTGTCGGAGTTATAATTGCATATTTAGTAATAATTTTTATGCCAAATCCGAATATGACAATTTTACTTTTAGCTGTCCTTTTTACAATAATAGGCTATAAACTTACAAATGAATATGAAGCAACAGTAACTATTCACGATGATAAAAGAATAGTTATAGATGAGATTGCGGGTGTTTTACTCTCCATAGGAGTTTTAGGGAATTTAAAACAAGACACTTTTTTAAAACTTCTTTTGGCATTTATTGCTTTTAGACTTTTTGATATTTGGAAACCTTCAATCATAGGGAAAATTGACGAAAAAGCCCCTGGCGGTCTTGGCGTTATGGGAGATGATATCGTTGCCGGTGCATTTGGCGGAATAATGGCTGGAATTTTATATATGGCTTATTTAAAAATTCAATAATCTTTTTTATTCTTTTTTCTTTTTTTTATATTTTTCT
>JALUWM010000169.1 GCA_027019465.1 Campylobacterales bacterium | reverse complement strand
TGCTTAACATCTGAGTACCTATTAAAATATCTATCTTTTTATTGCTGAAATCTTTAAGAATTTTATCAATTCTACTTTTTGAAGTAATAATGTCTCTATCAAACTTTTCTATTCTTTTTTCTGGGAAGATCTCTTCTAATCTCTCTTTTAATTCACTTGTGCCTATTCTTTCATTTAAAAATTCTTCCCCGCCGCAAAATTCACAAACTTTAGGAATTCTTGAAGTATAATCACAATAATGACAAACAAGTGCTCTTTTTTGTTTATGAACACTCATTGCCACATCGCAATTTGGACATTTTACCGCCTTAGCGCAATTTGCACAAATCATATATTTAAAATTTGCACGGGTTGGCAAAAAAATAATAACCTGTTTATTCTCATTTAGAGTTGATTTTATTTTATTTATAACACTTTCATCAAAAGTTGGTGTAAAAATTCTTTTTTTAGTTGTATTATAAAAAGTTCCTTTAAGTCTAAAAAATGGAAATTTATATAAATCTGAAACTAAAGGAGTTGCACTTCCTAAAATTACTTTTGAATTATAAGTTTTGCCAAAAACAATGGCTAAATCTTTTGCATTATATTTTGGAGTTTGCGCAGATTTGTAAGAATCGTCGTGCTCTTCATCTACAATAATAAGTCCTATATTTTCAAACGGCAAAAAAAGTGCACTCCTGGCACCTGCTATTATCTTTATTTTACCTTCATTAATTGAGTTTAATATTCTTTCTTTTTTTTTCTTAGTAATTTTACTATGCCATATTTCTATCAAATCTCCAAAATGCTCTTTTAGTCTTTTTTCCATTTGAGAAGTAATTGCAATTTCAGGAAGTAAAAATATAACTTCTTTTCCCTCGTTTATTGTCCTTTCAATAAGTTTTATATAAATTTCCGTTTTCCCACTTCCAGTATCTCCAAAAAGTATACTTATATCTTCTTTTTTTAAAAATTCAAGTGCTTCTTTTTGTTTATTGGAAAGATTTATATTTATTTTAATATTTAATTTTCCACTTTTCACTTTACATTTTTCACTTATATAAAAAAGCCCTGCAGCTTCTCCAAAAGAGCATAAATAATATTTAGCAATAAATTCAATTATTTTAACTTTTTTTTCACTAAAAGAAGATAATCTTTTTATTACAGGTTTTGTTTTAAAAGAAGGCTTATTAACTTCCTTAACTACAATACCTTGGGCTTCTTTATTCCTAAGAGACACTAAAACAACATCGCTTTTTTTAAGCTTAGAATTTGAATGATATGTAAAAGTATTGGGAGTATTAAGAAGTGCTATTTCATAAAAAATCATTTAATCTGTTAAATCTTTACATAATTGATCTTTTTGATTACATTTAAAAGGGCAACTTGCAGATGTGTTTTTTTCATAAGTAAATACAGTAGATAATCTATTAATAGTCACTGTATAATTTGTTTCATTAGAATTATTAGCATCAAGTGTCCAATTAATTTCTTTTTGATTTGATTTAATAGGATATGGTTTTAAAATATTTTCAAAAACATAATCATTTTCATTTCCTTCTAATTCTGGACATTCATTTTCACCATTGATTATGTTTTTAGAATAAGCATTAACAATTGAACTCCTTATACTGCCAACTTGGGTTCTTGCTTTTGCAATAACAGCATCATCTCTTGTAACCCAAAGCTTTGGCATAGCTATTGCCGCTAATATTCCTATAATCACTATAACAAAAATAAGTTCTAACATTGTAAATGATTTTTTCATACTTAACCTTTAATAATTTACACTACTTCCAAAAACAGTATAATTTCTATCTCTAATAATTTTTTTAATATCATTACATAATGTTGAATTATCAGAAGAATTGGTTTCAACTTTTATCTTAAGCCCATTGGTATAATAATTAATACATACCGTTTTGGCATTTCTATCACTGTAAAAAACAGAATGATTATCATCTATTACTTTAGCCCATCCTCTATTTATCAATTCGTTTAATACAATCTGTGAAGTTTTATTGTTAGTAATTTGAGAAAAATTAATTTCTCCGCCTTGTGAGACATAATAACTTATAAGTTCTTTTGTACCTTCTTTAATTTGAGTAGCAAGAGCTGCTGTTTGTGCATCATTTCTTGTAGCAAGAAGTTTTGGAATAGCAATTGCAGCTAATATTCCTATAATCACTATAACAAAAATAAGTTCTATCATTGTAAAAGCATTTTTCATAATTTGCCTTCTTAGATTTTATTTTAGATACAAAATATCCAAAATAAAACCTAAGAGGAATTCCTCTTAGAATTTAACACTGCTTCCTGCTAATGTATAATTTGCTTCTTTTACTATTTTTTTAATTCCTGAACAAATTTGGTCTTTAGCTGAGCCATATTTAACTTGTAATGCTGTTGAATTTGTTTCTAAATCAATACAATCATTACTCCCGGTGCTATAAACATTAAAAATTCTATCCGGTGATTTATCATTTTCTTGACCTTTAACTGGATTATTATCAGCTAATTGTTTTAAAACCTGAGACATCTTAGTAAGTTTTGTCGAATTTGCTTCTCCACCCTGAGATGTAACATAATTAGAAATTTCCTGTACTGCACTTTGAATTTCCTGAGCTTTAGCAGCCACTTGAGCATCTGTTCTTGTAGCCATAAATTTTGGAATTGCAACTGCTGCTAAAATACCTAAAATAACGATAACAAAAATTAATTCAATCATTGTAAAACCGCGCTTCATTTTATCTCCTTTGTTTTTATATTTTCAGCATTATAACAAAAAATTTAAAAAAAAATAATATTTATTTAATATTTTAAAAATTTATCTAACTTTTCTAAAAGTTCATACTCTTTTTTATTTTTTTCTAAAATAAAAAAAAGGAGTTCTTTTGGAGTTGGATTTTGAAGTTTTAATAAATCATCTTTTACATATTCAAAAAATTCTTCATCTAAAGACATATCAAATTTTTCACCCATTATATAAAGACTTATGTTTTTTTTCATTTTCCAAGTATTGCTTCAATTTTAGCTACCACTTCTTCAAGTTCGAGTTCTTTGAGTGCCATATTTTCCCTGCATTCAAGAAGTTCCACTTCTTTTTCTTCCAAAGAATTTTTAATATTTTCAAGTTCTGTTTTAAGCTCTGTATTTTCTTTTTGAAGTATCTCATAATTTGAAATTAAATTTTCTATTTTTTCATTTAATTTAGCGAGTAAATCCATTTTTAATCCTTTTTGATATAATTATAACAAATAAGTAAAAAAGTTAAAAATGAAAAATCAAAGGAAATAAATGTTTAATCTCCAAACAAAGTTTTCTCCCCAAGGCGACCAGCCAAAAGCTATTGAAAAACTTACTAACTGCATAAAAAATAATAATAGATACAACACATTAATAGGAGTAACAGGAAGCGGTAAAACATTTACAATGGCAAATATTATAAAAAATCTTCAAATACCCACTCTCATTTTAACACACAATAAAACCCTAGCCGCCCAGCTTTACAGCGAATTTAAAGAATTTTTCCCAAAAAACCATGTGGAATATTTTATAAGTTATTATGACTATTACCAGCCAGAAGCATATATTCCAAGGCAGGATTTGTTTATCGAAAAAGATTCTTCCATTAATGAAGAAATCGAAAGACTAAGAATTTCTGCAACAGCAAGTCTACTTGAATACGATGATGTAATAGTAGTAGCCAGTGTTTCGGCTTTATACGGACTTGGTAACCCTATTGAATACAAAAAAATGGTAGCCAAAATAGGCATTGGAGATGAAATAAATCAAAGAGATTTTATGTTGAGATTATTATCTATGGGATATACAAGAAATGATAAATTTTTTGATAGAGGTAATTTTAGGATAAATGGAGAAGTAATTGATATTTTTCCTAGTTATTTTGAAGATAATGTGATAAGAATAGAATTTTTCGGAGATGAAATTGACAGGATTTATCAAATTGATTATCTTACAAATGAAAAAACAGAAGATATTAAAGAAATAACCATTTATGCAGCAAATCAATTTGTAGTAGGTACTGATAAACTGGCAGAGGCTGTAAATTCGATTGAAAAAGAGCTTAGTGAAAGATTAGAAGAATTTCAAAAAGAAGATAAATTAATAGAATATCAACGCCTAAAACAAAGAACAGAATTTGACCTTGAAATGTTAGAAACTACAGGAACCTGTAAAGGAATAGAAAACTATTCAAGACATCTAACAGGCAAAAAACCGGGTGAAACTCCATATTCTTTGCTTGATTATTTTGAGATAAAAGGGAAACCGTATTTGATAATTGTTGATGAATCTCATGTCTCTTTGCCTCAGTTTAGGGGAATGTATAACGGAGACAGAGCCAGAAAAGAAGTATTGGTAGAATATGGATTTAGACTACCAAGTGCATTAGACAACAGACCTTTTAAATTTGATGAATTTATAAATAAAGCTCCACATTATCTTTTTGTCTCAGCAACTCCAAATGAATATGAGCTTAAACTTTCTTCTTGTGTAGCTGAGCAGATAATAAGACCAACTGGACTACTTGACCCTATAATTGAACTTTACCCAGGCAATAATCAAATAGCAACTCTTTACGATAAAGCAAAAGAAGTAATTAAAAGAGGTGAAAAAGTTTTAGTAACAACACTTACCAAAAAAATGGCAGAAGAACTTCAAAAATATTATCTTGAAATGGGTCTTAAAGTCAAATATATGCACAGCGATATTGATGTGGTTGAAAGAAATGAGATTATAAGGGGACTTAGAAGTGGGGAATTTGATATGCTAATTGGAATAAATCTTCTTAGAGAAGGTCTTGATTTACCAGAAGTTAGCCTTGTAGCAATATTAGATGCCGACAAAGAAGGATTTTTAAGAAGTGAAACAAGTTTAATTCAGACTATGGGAAGAGCCGCTAGGAATGTAAACGGAAAAGTTTTAATGTTTGCAAATAAAATCACTGAGCCTATAATTTTGGATGATGATTTAGATGAGTTTGAAAACATAAAAGATAAAATCACAGGTTCAATGTATAGAGCTATTAAAACAACACTAAATAGAAGAATAAAACAAAAAGAATACAATAAAATCCATAACATCACTCCAAAAAGCACATCAAGAAAACTTGAAAAATCCCTAAAAGAAGAAATTCCAGAAAAAATAGAAACAAAAAAAATACCCGCAAAAGAGAAAAAAGCTATAATTGCCAAATTAAGAAAAGAGATGCAAGAAGCGGCAAAAGAACTTGAATTTGAAAAAGCGGC
>JALUWM010000168.1 GCA_027019465.1 Campylobacterales bacterium | reverse complement strand
TTTTTATTTTTAGGCCAAAGTCCGTGAATCGTAAAATTATCAAGTGAATATATACTTCTTTTATGACATTCTGGCTTATTTGGATGAAATTTACAATATGTATTTTCCCAACTTAAAGATAAAATGTTATTTGTTGATACAGCAAAAAGCATTGATGAAAGCAGTAAAAACGCAGCTACTAATTTTTTCATAATTTTTCCTTCATTAAATTTATTTTTTCAGCACTGTCTCTTATTTTGTATTCTATACCCTCTATTCCAAATCTCCTGTCAACTACAAAAATATCATATTTTTTAATTAAATATTCAATTTCTCTTGTCTTATTATAATCTACACAAAAATCATACTCAAACACAAAAGAAAAATCAAGTAAATCGGCATCTTTAATTGCTAGATTTAAAACATCGCTATATGCTTTTACAAGTCCTCCAACCCCTAGCAAAATCCCGCCAAAATATCTAACAGTAATAACTCCTACATTTATTAAATCATTACCTTCCAAAACTTTTAATGTAGGTTTTCCGCTGCTACCCCTTGGTTCTCCATCATCTGATGAACCTTCTATAATTTGATTTTGTTCATTCAAATACCTAAAAGCAGTAACAAAATGCCTTGCTTTTGAATGTTTTTGCTTTAATTCATTCAGTAAATTTTCATAATCCTTAAAAGGACTTAAAAAAGAAATAAATTTTGATTTTTTAACTTCTAAAAAAGAAGTTGAAGTTTGATTAATTGTTTTCATTAATCAAAAAGTTTATTAATACTCTCATTATAAACGATTCTTCTTATTACTTCAGCAAACAGTTTACCTGTTTTTAAGACTTTTATTTTTTTACAATTCTTTCTAAAAGGTATTGTATCTGAAATAACAAGCTCATCTAAAACAGAAGCTTTGATCCTTTCAATAGCAGGCCCACTAAGTACTCCGTGCGTTGCATAAGCCATAACTGAAGTAGCACCTTTTTCTTTAAGTGCCGCGGCCGCTTTTACCATAGTCCCGGCAGTATCAATCATATCATCAATTAAAATAACATCTTTTCCTTTTACATCACCTATAATATTCATAACTTCACTTACATTTGCTTTTTCTCTTCTTTTATCAACTATTACCATATCAAGACCAAGTTTAGAGGCAAAATATCTAGCTCTTGCAACTCCTCCGATATCAGGAGATGCAATAATAGGATTTTTAAGTTGTTTTTCTTTTAAATAATCAAAAAATAAAACACTTCCATAAAGATTATCAACCGGAATATCAAAAAATCCCTGAATTTGCCCTGCATGAAGGTCAATAGTTACAACTCTGTCAATTCCTGCTTTTTCCATCATATTTGCAACTAATCTCGCACTAATAGGAACTCTTGGCGCTGCTTTTCTATCTTGTCTTGCATATCCAAAATATGGAATAACAGCCGTAATACTTTTTGCACTAGCTCTTCTCATTGCATCTGTAATAATAAGCAATTCCATTAAATTGTCATTTGTAGGAGAACAAGTAGGTTGAATAATAAAGCAGTTAGTTCCTCTTACACTTTCACCAATTTGAACACTGATTTCACCATCACTAAATCTGTTTACAGAAATTTTGCTAAGAGGCCTATCTAAATAATTTGCTATTTCTTCTGCCACTTCAGGATTTGCTGTCCCGCTGAAAAGTTTAAATTTCATTTATAACTCCTTTTAAAATCTTACGAAATTATAACAACTTAATTTTTGATTTTAATACTAGTTTGTAAAATTTCTATTTTATTTTCTTCTTTTAATTTATTTACTGCTGCTTTAAAAGCCTTTTTACTTATTCCAAACTCTTTTTTTATATCTTCTGGGCTTGATTTTGTTGTTAAAGGAATTTCTTTTTTTTCTTTTATTTTTTCTAAAACTTTTTTAATCCCTTCTTCTTTTGTTTTTCCAATAGGATTTAAGCTTAAATCAAGTTTTCCGTCATCTCTTACATTTTTTACAAAAGCTCTTTTCTTATCCCCCGTTTTTATATTCTCAAAAATCTCATTATCAAAAAGCATACCTTCATATTTATTATTTACAATCGCTTTAAATCCAAGAGGGGTTTTTGCTATTATCAAGATTTCAACCTCATCATTTATATTTAAATTTTTTGGCTTTTGTAAATTCCTGCCTATTTTTGCATCTAAATAAAGTCTGTCTGTTTTTTCATCATATTTAATAATTCCTATAACCCTGTCACCTTTTTTAACCTTTCCTTTTTGGGCAGAAAAAGGCAAGAACAAATTTTTCTCTAATCCCCAATCAACAAAAGCCCCGAATTTAGCAGTATCTACAACTTCAAAAATTCCAAATTCATTAAGTTTTGCAAAGGGCCTATTTGTAGTGGCAATATATCTGTCTTCACTATCAGAATAAACAAAAACTTCTAAAACATCTCCTACTTTTACATCTTCAGTTAAATATTTTTTGGGAAGTAAAACAACATCTTCATCATCTAAACTTTTTAAATACACTCCAAAATCAACTATTTTTTTAACTTCTAATTTATTTACAACACCTAATTTTATAAATTCTTCTATCATTTTTTTGCTCCTCTTATCCAACCACCGCCTAGCAGTTTTTCATTATCATAAAACACACAAGCCTGACCTTTAGCAACTCCAATTACCCCTTCTTTAAAATCAACAACCGCTTTACTTTTACTCTCCATCCTAACAACTGCCAGGATTTTAGGAGCCCTGTATCTAACTTTTGCCTCACATTCAAAAATTCTCTCGTCAATAAAAAGATTAACACCTTTTAAAAATACTTTTCTTTTTTCTAAATCTTCTTTATCTCCTACTATCAAAGTATTTGTTTTAGCGTCAATGCCTATTACATATTGCGGTTTATGAGATTTAAAAAGTCTAAAACCTTTTCTCTGTCCTATCGTATAATGGGCATAGCCTTTATGGATTCCTATTTTTTTACCTCTTTTATCCACTACTTTGCCCGGCTTATCCGGATTAAAATGAAGTTTTAAAACATCAATATAAGAATTCTCAATAAAACAGATATCCTGAGATTCCTTTCCTTTTGCAAGATTTTCAAGCCCTATTTTAGCGGCAATCTCTTTTACTTCATCTTTTAAATAATCTCCTAATGGAAAAATAAGTTTTGGCAAAACTTCTTTTTTTATACTAAACAAAAAATAACTCTGATCTTTGTTTTTGTCTTTTGCCGCGTAAAGAAATTCACCGTCACATCTTACATAATGCCCCGTTGCAGCACTATCGCAATTATATTTTTGCAAAAAATTCATAAAAATACCAAATTTAATACTTCTGTTACACATCGCACACGGATTTGGAGTTGAACCTTCTTCATAAGAACGGACAAAATAATCATAAACTTCTTTTTTAAACTCTTCCCTTACATCTTCAACAACATAAGTAAATCCTATTTTTTTACTTAAATATTCAATCTTTTTTAGATTCTCTTCGTGAGGTCCTTCGTGCATTTTCATATAAATTCCAATAACTTCATACCCTTTCTCTTTTAAAAGATAAGCACTAACCGCACTGTCAACCCCTCCGCTAATTCCTACTAATACTCTCATCAAATCCCTTCATAAAAAAAGTATCGCAATCAATATGAGAAAAGGCATTATCTAAGCGTTGAAAAATTTTTGGCTCTTCTTTTTCAAGATTTTCTAAAATTTTTTTAACTTTTTCCCTTGCATAAGGCTCTTTTCCATCACTCGCACTATATGCTAAACAACTTTCTTCTCCATTAATAATTGGAAAATTATTTTCTTTTGCCATATATTCAATCCACTTTTCCCTAACTTTAATAAGAGGTCTTATTACTTCAAGCCCGTTATACGCCCTATATTTAGGTGGCATACTTCTCATAATTCCGTTATAAAACATACTCATAAAAAAAGTTTCCACCGCATCATCAAAATGATGCCCTAAGGCTATTTTATTAAATCCAAGTTCAAGTGCCTTTGTATAAAGAGCCCCTCTTCTCATCCTCGCACAAAATCCACAGGCACTGCTTCCGGGTCTCTTTTTTTCTTCTATAATTTCTAAAATAGGAGTTTTATACCAGATAAAATCTATATCAAATTTTTCGCAGTGAGATTTTAGGGGAGAATAATCAATCCCGGTTCCAGAATCAATAACAATAGCAGCCAAATCGAAAGAAAAAGGGGCTATAAGCTGCATTCTTTTTAAAACGTGTAGTAAAACAAAAGAATCTTTTCCACCGCTAAAACCGACTAATACCCTATCTCCCGGTTTTATAAGTTCAAATTCTCCTTGCGTTCTTCCTACAAATTTAGTTACTTTTTTAGAAAACCAAATATCTTTAATTGGATTTAATTTGTTGATCATTAATACTTATTTTCCCTTTATTTATTTTTATATTAATAATAGCTTTATTGTTTTTAACAACTGCTATTTGTTTTATAGGTCTAAAAAAATTAGCTACAATATTAACAAGTTTAGGTGATGTTTCAAGAGAAATATTCAAATCCAAAAAGCTTAAGTCATTACTATTTATTTTTTCAATACTTGCATTTTTAATAGTAAATTGTGATTTTAAATTAACAAATCCTAAATTTTGTATAAAGAAAATATCTTTTATATTTAAATTTAATTTTCCATTAAATCCTTTTTTTAATAATTCATTTATATCTTGCTGTGTATATTTTTTATTTTGAAGCTTTTCATAAATTTTTTTGTCAATTCCATTTATTTCAAAATCAGAATTTATTTGAGTTATTTTAATAATATTATTTACATTTATTTCATCGCATTTTGAAGTTGAATTTAAATTAATATTATTATTTAAAATATTAATTCTTGAATCTAAATTAAAATTATTAATTTTAATTTTTAATTTTTTATTTGAAAAACTAACATCAAAATGAATTTGTTGAATTTTTTTATTATCCATATTTTGCAAAAAAGTTTTAATATTATAAATTTTTAGATTATTTAAAGCATTTTTAAATTCAATTAAACCATTAGCATTTTTAAATGTTTTAGTCTTTTCATCATAAACACCATTAAAATTTTTCCAACTAAGTAGTATTTTTCTATTTTTTAAATCAATACTGTTATCAAAAACTTTATATTTATAGACTTTAAAATCAGGAGTCATTACCAATACTTTAATTTTATTGTTAATTAATGGAATAGCTTTATTATTAATTAAAACAATTTTTTTAATTGTATTTAAAAATTTTACATTCGTAACAGGTAAATTTTTAAATTTCACTTCTGTTAATAATTTTATATATTTTATTCCTGAATCTTTTACA
>JALUWM010000167.1 GCA_027019465.1 Campylobacterales bacterium | reverse complement strand
TATACATAGCTATCCATTTTACTTCAAATGATCATTATACAAATGTTATGATTTTCATCATAGCAAGTGCCACTATATTTCAAAGTTTCAATGTGATAGATATGTACTTTCAAAGTAAAGTGATGAGCAAGTATGTTGTTTATGCAAACATAACATCTCTTTTTATAAGCAGTTTGGTTAAAATCACACTTATACTAACAAACGCTCCACTTATCGCTTTTGCATGGGTAGTGCTTTTTGATAGTTTTGTGTTAGCATGTGGGTTTTTATACTTTTATATTAAGCATTCAAAATTGAGCATGAAAAATTTAACATTCAAAAGTGAAACTGCAAATTCTCTTTTGAAAGAAAGTTGGCCCTTGATTTTTGTTGGTTTTATTGTTATGATTAATATGAGAGCAGACCAAGTGATGATTAAAAATATATTACACAGTAATCTAATTATTGGTTACTACTCTGCCGCATTCAGAATTTCAGAGTTGTGGTATTTTATACCGACTTTATTAGGTGGTTCTATTTATCCTGCTATAATTAATGCAAGAAATACAGATTATAATTTATATCGACACCGAATTTTTCTATCTATTAAGTGGATAAGCGTGATTGTACTTCCCCTTGCGGTTGGTATAACATTTTTTTCATCTTATATAATCGATGTGATTTATGGCGAAGCATATCAGAAAGCTTCATTATATCTACAATATTCGATATGGACAGGTGTGCCATTTATGATTTTTTTTATTACAAATAAATTAATTTATTTAGAAAATTTAATAAAAATAACCTTTTATTTATCTTTGGCTTCAGCTTTATCAAATGTAGTATTAAATTATATACTAATAGGTAGATATGGTGCTATAGGTGCATTAATGGCAACACTTTTTGTGAGCTATATTTCAACATTTATAAGTTTAATTATAATTAATCATAAAATACAATTAGTTAGCAATAAAGTATTTTTTTATAAAGGAAAAACAAAATGAAAGTATTATTATTAGCTGGAGGATTTGGAACAAGACTGAGCGAAGAAACGGATATAAGACCTAAACCAATGGTAGAGATAGGTGGTAAACCTATATTATGGCATATCATGAAAATCTATTCCCAATACGGTTTTAATGATTTTGTGATTTTACTTGGATATAAGGGATACTATATAAAAGAATATTTTGCCAATTATTATTTGCATCAAAGTAATGTCACATTTGATATGAAAAGTGGTCAAATGGAAGTACATAATAACTCAAGCGAACCATGGAAAGTAACACTATTAGATACTGGACTTGATAGTATGACCGGTGGAAGAATCAAAAGAGCAAAAGAATTTATTGGCAATAAAACTTTTATGTTGACTTATGGAGATGGTGTTAGTGATGTAAATATTAAAGAACTGTTAAATTTTCATAAAAAAAATAAGACAAAAGTAACAATGACAGCGATTCAACCAGCTGGTCGATTTGGTGCTTTAGATATAAATAGTAACTTAGTAAAAGAATTTGTTGAGAAACCAGCAGGTGATGGTAATTGGATAAATGGAGGGTTTATGGTTTGTGAACCAGAAGTTTTAGATTTAATAGAATCTGACTCTACTGTTTTTGAACAATATCCACTGCAAACTCTTGCTAAAGAAGGGAAACTTAGTGCATATAAGCATGAAGGATTTTGGCAATGTATGGATACATTAAGAGATAAAACAGCCTTAAATGATATGTGGAATGAAAATAAAGCTCCATGGAAAATATGGTAATGCAAAATTTATTTGCAGGTATTTATAAAAACAAAACGGTACTAGTCACGGGTCATACAGGGTTTAAAGGCTCATGGCTTAGCTTTTGGTTAAAGCAGATGGGTGCAAATGTTATAGGTTATTCACTCAAGGCACCTACAAATCCAAATCATATAGAGTTATTAAACTTAGATATAACATCACTTATAGGTGATATTAGAGATTTAGAAAAATTAAATATAATATTTGAAAAATATAAACCAGACATAGTATTTCATCTTGCAGCACAACCTCTTGTGAGACTCTCTTATGAAAACCCTATAGAAACATACGAAACAAATGTGATAGGCACATTAAAAGTTTTTGAAGCTTCTAAAAAAGCAAATGTAAAAGCAATAGTAAATATCACAAGTGATAAAGCTTATGAAAATAAAGAGTGGATATGGGGATATAGAGAAAATGATCCGATGGGTGGATATGATCCTTATAGTTCAAGCAAAGGCTGTGCAGATATATTAGCTAATTCTTATAGAAATTCATATTTTAATTTAAATGATTACAAAAAAACTCACAATACTTTACTAGCTAGTTGTAGAGCAGGAAATGTCATTGGTGGTGGTGATTGGGCTCAAGATAGACTTATGACAGATATTATGCTTTCAGTTTCACAAGATAAGAAAGTCAGTATAAGAAATCCATATGCAACTCGACCTTGGCAACATGTACTCGAACCATTAAGTGGGTATTTAAATATTGGACAAAAACTTCTTGAAGAAAGAATAGAATTTGCAGATGCTTGGAATTTTGGTCCTTCAGATGAAGGGAGCATCTCAGTTGAAGAAGTTGTGAAAAATGTAAAAAAACATTGGAATAAGATTGATTATGAAATTAATAGAGATCCAAATCAATTACACGAAGCAAATTTATTGAAGCTTGATTGTTCAAAAGCTCACATACTACTAAAATGGAAAGATGTTTGGGATAGTAATACAACCTTTGAAAAAACAGTTAGTTGGTATAAATCATATTATGAAGAAGAAAATATTTTAACTTTACAAGATTTAGAAAATTACATTTATGATGCAAAATATAAAGGTGTGGAATGGGCAATAAATTAAATATTCAAAGTACAAATTTTGATGATTTATATGTGATAGAACCTATTGTAAATCAAGACGATAGAGGTAGTTTCTTTAGAGTCTTTTGTGAAAATGAATTAAAAGATATTTTAAATAAAAAAACAATAAAACAGATAAATCATTCAATAACAAGCAAGAAAGGAACTTTTAGAGGACTACATTTTCAATATGTACCTGACTGTGAAGTGAAAATTGTCAAGTGTATAAAGGGAAAAGTTCTTGATATTGTAGTGGATATAAGAAAAGGTTCTAAAACGTTTTTACAAACTTATTTTATAGAACTTTCAGAACAAAATAGAAAAATGATATATATTCCAGAAGGATTTGCTCATGGTTTTCAAACATTAGAAGATAATATTGAGCTATTGTATTTACATACAAATATTTATAGCCCAAATAGTGAAGGAGCTTTAAATATTAAAGATCCCTTATTAAATATTCAATTACCATTAGATATAATTGAAATATCACAGAGGGATGAAGAACATGATTTTATTAGCAGTAATTTTAAGGGGATTGAAATATGAAGTGTAGATTTTGTAGTACAGAGTTGGAGGATGTGTTTGTTGACTTAATAAATTCTCCTGCATCGAACTCATATTTGACAGAAGAACAGCTTAACGAGCCAGAAATGTTTTACCCACTAAAAATTTATGTATGTAGTAAATGTAAATTAGTTCAAATAGATGAGTACAAAAAATCTGATGATATCTTTGATAAAGATTACGCATACTTTAGCTCATATTCTACAAGTTGGTTAACCCATGCTAAAAAATATGTTGAAGATATGAAAGATAAACTTTTTCTTGATAGTCATTCATTAATAACTGAGATTGCATCAAATGATGGCTATTTGTTACAGTACTTTAAAGAGATAAATATTCCATGTATTGGTGTGGAACCAACTTCAAGTACAGCTAAAGTCGCAAAAGAAAAAGGCATTGATGTAATAGAAGACTTTTTTGGAAGTAATTTGGCAAAAACTTTAGAAAAATCTGACTTGATTCTCGGTAATAATGTTTTAGCACATGTTCCAGATATCAATGATTTTGTAAAAGGTTTGAAAATTGCCTTAAAAGAAAATGGAACTATAACTATGGAGTTTCCGCATCTATTAAACATTATAAAAGAAAATCAGTTTGATACCATATATCATGAACATTTTTCCTATTTATCATTTTATGCAGTAAAGAAAATATTCGAAGCACAAGGTCTTAAATTATATGATGTAGAACAGCTTTTCACTCATGGTGGAAGTTTAAGAATTTATGCAACACATAAAGAGAATAAACATATAAACTTATCTCAAAATGTACAAAAAATATTAGATATTGAGAAAAAATTTGGACTTTTAGATATGGATATATATAAAAACTTTCAAAAAAAAGCAGATAAAGTTAAATATGATTTAATAAATTTTTTAATTCAAGTAAAAAAAGATAATAAAAAAGTCATAGCTTATGGTGCCGCTGCAAAAGGAAATACTCTATTAAATTATGCAGGAATAAAAAAAGATTTAATAAAGTTTGTAGTAGATAAGTCACCACATAAAAAAGGAAAATACTTGCCAGCGAGTCATATTCCTATAGTAGATGAACTAAGAATTAAAGAATATAAACCAGATTATATTTTAATCTTACCTTGGAATATTAAAGATGAGGTTATAAAACAGTTGGAATATGTAAAAAATTGGGGCTGTCGGTTTGTTGTTGCAGTTCCAGAGTTAAAGGTGATATAGATGAAAATTCTAGTCACAGGAGCAACAGGCTTTATTGGTAATCATTTGATTAATGAGTTGTTAAAAAATGAAAATTATGAAATAATTGCTACATCTAGGGATTTGGAAAAAGCATCAAAGAGTGATTGGTTTTCAAAAGTAAAATATATATCATATGATTTATACAACATGGAAGAATTAAATTTATTTGAATATTTTAACAGACCTGATAAAGTAATTCATTTAGCTTGGGATGGACTTCCAGATTATAATAATTTGATTCATATAGAAAAAAATTTATTTAGTAATTATAAATTTATAAAAAATCTTATAATTAATGGTTTAAAAGATATTAGCGTGACAGGTACTTGTTTTGAATATGGTATGGTGAATGGATGTTTGTCTGAATACTTGCAAACAAATCCGTCTAATTCATATGCTGTAGCAAAAGATACACTAAGGAAATTTATTATTGAATTAAATAAAGAATTAAATTTTTCTTACAAATGGATTAGATTGTTTTATATGTATGGAAGAGGACAGTCGGGAAAATCATTAATGTCTCTTTTGGATCAAGCAATAGAAAATGCTGATGAAGAATTTAATATGTCAGGAGGTGAGCAGCTACGAGATTATTTACATATAAAAGAAGTGGCAAAAAATATTATGCTTATATCATTTCAAAATAAATATATTAATGATGTTGTGAATTGCTGTAGTGGAAAGCCAATATCAATTAGGAAATTTGTAGAAAATTATCTCGTAGAGAAAAATTATAAGATGAAATTAAATTTAGGTTATTAT
>JALUWM010000166.1 GCA_027019465.1 Campylobacterales bacterium | reverse complement strand
GAAAAAAAATGCGGATGTGTAAAAAGAAGCGGATTAGAATTTCCTAAAACATTTGAGGATAAAAAAGAGGCTGAATTTGAAGCTTTGAAATTAGTTAATCATATGAATGCAGAGTTTTGTAAAAAACACAGATTTTTTGTAAATGAAGAGGGGGATACTTTTAAAATTTATGTAGAACTTTCTTGTCCTCAAGTTAGTTAATTTCTCCTCTTTTTTCTTATAATTGCTTACTTTATTTAAAATTTAAAGGTTTAATATGATTGCTCATCTTTGCTGCAGTGTTGATGCAGGGTATTTTTTAAAAAGATTAAAAGAAGATTTTCCAGATGAAAAAATAATAGGCTTTTTTTATGACCCGAATATTCATCCATACTCTGAATTTAAATTAAGAAGTCTTGATACTAAAAGAATCTGTGAAAAACTAGGAATTAATTATGTAGAGGGAGATTATAATTATGAAGCATGGCTAAGGGCTGTTAAGGGAAAGGAAAACGAGCCTGAAAAAGGGAGCAGATGTTCAATATGTTTTGATTTTTCCCTTGAAGAAGCGGCCAGGTTTGCTAAAGAAAAAGGCGATAATAAAGTAACGACATCACTTCTTATGTCTCCTATGAAATCACACGAACAGTTAGAATCAATCGGGAAAGTTATAAAAAGAAAATACGGAGTTAAATTTATTGCAGTTGATTACAGGAAAAAAGGAGGTACTCAGGCTCAGCAGGAATTTGCTAAAGAAAATCAGATGTACAGACAAGATTACTGCGGATGTTTATATGGTATATGGCAGCAAAAAGAAAATCAGGAAATTATAGATGAATTAATTTCACCTTATCCCTTTTTTATACTTCCGGCAAGTATAGAAGAGAGATTAGAATTTTATGAAAATAGATTAAAATTAGAAGATGAAAATATTAAATATAAAATAATTAAAGAAAATTTTTTAAATTACCGGCTTTTAAAATCAAAAATAACATCAAAAAAAACAGTTATTAATCATTATACTCTTTTTTATTCATATATTGACAGACCTCAAAGAGTAAGAATTGAAACTAAAAAAGATGACATTGGATATGGTAACAGAGCCCAGGTTATTTTTGTAAAACTTGGCAAAATTAATGCTCTTTTAAATAAAACATATAAAAATATTAAAGATATTTATATAAATCCATTAAAATTGGAAGAAGAGTTGATGGTAAGAAAAAAAATCACAAAAACAAAATATAGTCTTTCGCCTGTAATAATTTTAGAGGAATTTGAGGATATAAGATACGATATTGAAATTGAAGCAAAAATTTATCCTGATAATAGAGAAATTTTGATAAAATTTTAATAAAAAAGGAAAAATATGGTTTTTGATGTTAATGCTATTCAAAAGATGCTTCCTCACAGATATCCGTTTTTACTTGTAGATAGAATTATAGATGTAAAAGCGGGTGAAGAAGTTGAAGGTTATTTAAATATTTCTATTACAAACGCTGTATTTCAGGGGCATTTTCCGGGACATCCTATTTATCCGGGAGTTTTGATTATTGAAGGTATGGCTCAAACGGGTGCCATTTTGCCTTTTACAGTTATGAGTAAAGAAGAATTAAGCGATAAAGTTGTATATTTTATGAGTATTGATAAAGCTAAATTCAGAAAGCCGGTACTTCCTGGAGACAGATTAGTATACAGAGTAAAAACAATAAAATACAGGGGTAAAATTTGGCAACTTGATGCTAAAGCTTATGTAGATGAAGAACTTGTAGCAGAGGCTGAGCTTAAAGCTATGATTATGGATAAATAAAAATAATGGAATTAAAATGAAAGCAATTATAAAAGGTAAAATTGGTAAAAATTGCCAGATAGGAACGGGAGCAATTATTGATGAGCATGTTGTAATAGGAGATAATTGTATTATTGAGCCTTATGCGATAATTACGGGATATACGGAAATAGGAGATAATAATCATATTTTTTCACACGCCGTTGTCGGTTCAATACCTCAGGATTTGAAATATAACGGAGAAAAAACAAGACTTGTTATCGGCAATAACAATAAAATAAGAGAATTTACACTTATTAATCCGGGAACCGTAGGCGGTGGCGGAATTACAAAAATAGGGGATAATAATCTTTTAATGGGATATGTTCATATAGCTCACGATGTAATTGTCGGAAATAATTGTATTTTGGCAAATGCGGCAACTCTTGCAGGACACGTGGAACTTGAAGATAATGTTGTAGTAGGTGGAATGACACCTATTCATCAGTTTGTAAAAATAGGTGAATTTGCAATGATTGCAGGGGCTAGCGCTTTAAGTCAGGATGTACCTCCATACTGTCTTGCAGAAGGTAACAGAGCAAAACTAAGAGGTCTTAATATTACAGGACTTAGAAGAAAATTTAAAAACAGAAGTGATATTGACGAAATAAAAAAAGCATATAAAGAATTGTTTGAAAGTGGAAAACCTGTAAAGGAAATTGCTTCGAAATTAGCTGAGAGTGAAAATAAATATGTAAAACATTTAGCAGAGTTTGTATTAAATTCAAAAAGGGGAATATCCTATGATAGAAAAGTGTAGTTTTTGTGGAAGTATAGAAAGCGAAGAAAATCCACTGTTAGCGTCTCCTGATAATAAGTCCTTTATTTGTAAAAATTGTATTTTAACAGCTTATGATATTATTATGGGACCAATAAAAAAAGATAATGTGCCAAAAGATTTAAAATTATTGCCTCCAAAAGAGATAAAAAAACATCTTGATGAGTATGTAATAGGTCAGGAAAGAGCAAAAAAAATTATTTCAGTTGCTGTTTATAACCATTATAAAAGAATACTTTTTGGTGCAGATACAGATGTAGAAATTCAAAAATCTAATATTTTAATGATAGGACCTACAGGAAGCGGAAAAACACTTATTGCAAGAACGCTTGCAAAACTTCTTGATGTGCCTCTTGCTATTGCAGATGCAACATCTCTTACAGAAGCTGGTTATGTTGGAGAAGATGTTGAGAATGTTTTACTTAAACTTTATCAATCAGCTGACGGGGATTTAGAGAGGACTGAGAGGGGTATTATTTTTATTGATGAAATTGATAAAATAGGAAGAAAAAGTGAAAATCCTTCTATTACAAGAGATGTAAGCGGAGAAGGTGTGCAACAGGCACTGCTTAAAATAATAGAAGGAAGTCAGGTTAATGTGCCACCACAAGGTGGTAGAAAACATCCAAACCAGGAATTTTTACAAATAGATACAACAAATATTTTATTTATATGCGGAGGTGCTTTTGAAGGGCTTGATTCTATTATAGAAAAAAGGCTTGAGGGTGCAACTGTTGGATTTTTAGGTAAAACAAAAGAAAAACTTACAAAAGATGATGTTTATTCATTGGTAGAGCCTGAAGATTTGGTTAAATATGGACTTATTCCTGAAATTATAGGTAGACTTCCTGTTATAGCAACTCTTAGGGAATTAAGTAAAGAAGATTTAATAAGGGTTTTAACTGAACCAAAAGATGCATTAATAAAACAGTATAAGGCTCTTTTTGCTCTTGATGATGCCGAGCTTGAATTTGAAAAAGATGCACTTGAAGAAGTAGCTGATATGGCTATTAAAAGAGGAACGGGTGCTAGAGGACTTAGGGCTATTTTAGAAGAAGCGATGGTTGATATTATGTTTGATTTACCTGAATATAGAGGTTATAAAATTGTTATAACAAAAGATGTAATAGAAAAAAAATCTACCCCTATTTTAATAAAAAAGGAAAAAAATGCTGAATAAATTACTTGGCCTTTTTAGCAGTGATTTGGCAATTGATCTTGGAACTGCAAACACTCTTGTAAGTTTGAAAAATAAAGGTATTATTATAAATGAACCAAGTGTTGTTGCTATTAAAGAAGGTAAACATAAAACAAAAGTTTTAGCCGTTGGTAAAGAAGCTAAAGATATGATAGGAAAAACTCCAAAGGATATTGTAGCTATAAGGCCTATGAAAAATGGGGTTATTGCTGATTTTAGTGTAACTGAAGAGATGATTAGATATTTTATAAGAAAAGTTCATAACAGACAAAGTCTTATTAGACCACGAATCGTAATTTGTGTGCCTTACGGATTAACTCAAGTTGAAAGAAAAGCTGTTAAGGAATCTGCTATGAGTGCCGGTGCAAGAGAGGTCTTCTTGATAGAAGAGCCTATGGCTGCGGCTATAGGGGCCGGACTTCCGGTAAAAGAACCACAAGGAAGTATGGTTATTGATATTGGAGGCGGAACAACTGAGATTGGAGTTATTTCTCTTGGAGGATTGGTTGTTAGTAAATCTGTCAGAGTTGCAGGGGATAAATTTGATAAATCAATAGTTGATTATATAAATAAAAAATACAATCTTATAATAGGAGAAAGAACAGCTGAAGAAATTAAAATAGAAATAGGAAGTGCTATTAAACTTGATAAAGAACTTAAAATGTTTGTAAAAGGTAAAAATAAAATTTCAGGATTGCTTGAGACTATTACAGTTACAAGTGAGGATGTAAGAGAAGCTCTTAAAGAACCGGTTAGGGAACTTGGCGAGGCTTTAAAAGAGGTTTTAGAAGATACTCCTGCCGATTTAGCCGGTGATATTGTTGAAAATGGAATTGTTTTAACAGGAGGTGGAGCTTTGCTTAGAGGACTTGATAAATATTTTAGTGACCTTGTTTTTCTTCCTGTTTATATTGCAGAAGAGCCACTTTTAGCTGTTGCAAATGGGACAGGTAAATCGTTAGAGCAAATAGAATTATTATCAAATATAGATGAATAAAAAATATCTTTTTTTATTTCTTTTTTTGTTTGTGCTTCTTTTTTCAATACCTGTAATACAAGTTAAAACAATTGATTTTTTTAATGTTCTTAAAGTAGAAATTTTTTCAGGTTTTAAAAATTTTCATGATACTATTTTTAATATAATAAATCAGTCTGAAAAAATAAAAGATTTAAAAATTAAAAATCAAAAACTTCAAAAAAAAATAGCTTTTTATAATTCTATTTTAGGAAATTGTGAAGATTTAAAAAAATTTAAAATTATAAAAGATTCTAATCTTGTTTTTGCAAAAACCATTTCTTTTGCCGCCATTCCAGATTTTAGTCAAATTTATATAAATTATGTAGGGGAAAATTATCCAAGAGGGCTTGTTTATAATAATTTAGCTGCTGGAATTGTGGTAAAAAGAGTAGGGAATTATTCACTTGCTTTTTTAAATAGTAATAAAAAAGTTTCTTATACAGTCTATATTTTAAATGGAAATAAAAAAATTGAAGGAATTTTTAAAGGTGGAAAAAATATAATTGAATATATTCCAAAATTTGCTAAAATAAAAAAAGGTGATTTAGTTATAACAAATGGTCTTGACGGACTTTTTTATGAAGGTGCAAAAGTCGGTATAATTGAAA
>JALUWM010000165.1 GCA_027019465.1 Campylobacterales bacterium | reverse complement strand
TAAAATCTTTAGCCTTTACAATCTTATATCCATTTCTTTCAAAATCACCTTTACTATGATTTTCATCATTTTTATTTTTATCATCATTTTTTTCTTTATAACTGTTAATCAATTCCAAAGCTTTTTGTCTATTCAATTCTTCTTTTATAATTTTTTTAAATACTTCTAATGCTTCATTTGTGTTTAATGTTACAAGTTTATTTAAAACAACTATATCTATATATTTTTTTTCTCTTACAGCATTTTTGATTTCATTTGGTAATTTTAATAATTTTAAATATCTCGAGACTGTTGACTTATCGATTCCAATTTCTCTTGCAAGTTGTGCTTGAGTTTTTACCAATCCACCAATCAAAAGATTCTCGAATGATAATGCAACTTCAAGTGGCTCAAGATTTTCTCTTATTAAATTTTCACTTAAAGTTATCAATTCTTCTTCAAGTATGTCAAGATTTTCTTTAATAACACTTGGAATTGTTTGTTTACCTAATTCTTTAAACGCTAAATATCTTCTGTGACCTGCAATAATTTGATATTTATCATCTTCAATTTTTTTAACCAAGATGGGTTGAATTAATCCTTGATTCTTTATTGATTGTGCTAATTCATCAATTTTTTCTGCATCATATTGTAATCTAACTTGAAATGGCGATTCAAATTCAATTTTATTCAATTCAATTTCAACTATTTTTATAATTGAACTGTTCAACTTTTCATTATTGTTATTATTATTTTCTTCTTTTGGGTCTGGAATTATTGAATCATTTATTACTTCCCCAAGTTTTTCATCATATTCTTTTAATGCTTCATCTTTAAACATCTTTGTCTCCTTTGTTTTTTATTGTTTTAAATATTGTTTAATAAATTTTCTGATCTCTTTTGATGCATCACTTTCATTTTCTTTACATTTTTTTTTAAATGATTCCCAAATTTCTTTTTTGACCATTATTGTTACTTTTGTCTGTTCTTCTGTTTGTTTTGTTTTCATTTTTATACCTCCTTTCAATATGAATTATATAAACAATATAAAAAATAATCAAGAAAATATAATGAAAATATAAGGAAAATATCAAGAAAAAAGAAGAATAAAATTAAACTCTATTTAAATAATATAATGTTATAGACTCACGATGATGATTTAACTCTTTACTTACTTTTTGAAGTGATTGTTTATGAGTATAACCTTTATTTTTTAATGTTTCATATTTGTTTTTTGCATAGGTAATGCGTAAATCGTGGGGTTTATGTTCTAATTCTTTGAGGTTTTGGTAATAAGAAGGATATGAAGGAGCATTTGTTAAATTTTGTAATTTGTATGCTAAATCTACATCAATTTTTTTTAAAAAATATTCTTGCCCACCCTTACCGATAACTCCTTCAAGTCCCAATTTTGTGGGATTATAATACTTATCAAAATTTTTCGCAACCTCTAAAGCTTCACGAACTCGCAAACCTGTTTTGATTTGTAGTTCTGCGATTATTGCAGAAGCTTGAGAAACTTTTTGCAAATTATTTAAAAAAGAATTTGAATCTTGAATCGCTCGTCCCGTTTCAAACTCCCCTTTCACGGTGTTAAATTCAGTTCGATAGTCTTTTACATATTCGTTTAGTGTGTTGTAGCTTTCCCGTAAAATAGGCACTCTTGTTTGTTCTAATCCTCTCAACATACTATTAAATCCACTTGAATAGTCTAACGCCGTTTTTGGAGATAAATTACTTAATCGTTCGTTTAAAAATTCTTGTAAATTTTGAGGTGTAAAATGTGTATTCAATTTGCCTTGTAAGTCCTTATTTTCGGCAAACTTAGCAAAATCTTTTAGATACATTTGTCGTTTTGTTTCAAGAGCATTCGAATGTGTTTTATGGCTATCTTTTCCCCATCGTTTTGTTCCTTTTGCATTTAGTCGTGCAAGTGCATTTTCAACTTGTTTTTCAAATGTACTTCCTTTTAGATTAGCCATTTTCTTCCCCTTGTTTTAGGGCTTTAAAGTTCTTTAAAGCTTTGTTAATCGTTGGTCTACTAATGTCGCATTTAAAATATTTTTTAAAATATTTCTCGATTCTTTGACTTCCCCAACCTGCACCTGCCAATTCTATAAATTTATTTGAATATCTTCTCAAACATTCGTGTGTAATTCCCTTAAATAAGGCATCTTTATCTTCTTTTTCTATCTTTTGTTGTTGTTTTTTGATCAAATTAAAAATAATTCTCGCGAGAAAAATTTTCGTAATTGGTTCTTTTTCTCTTAATTGTTTTTTTATATTGTTTTTTAAACCTTCAAGAATTATATAAACATCTTCTTGCTCTTGTAGATTAAATTGTTTTTGTAGTTCTTCTATTACAAATTTGTTATTCATTTTTGCTCCTTTGTTATTTGTTTATATTTGATTTTTATAAAAAATTATCCTAAAAGGATAAAAAACTCAAAAACCGCACGGAAATTATTTAGAATTCTGATTTCTTTTTAAGGTGTAACCAAACAAAACACCTATAAAAAAGAGAATAAAGCCTAATCGGCCACAGTTTTTTTGTCCCCCAAAATAAACAAATCGATAAATCAAATTTAAAAAAATTTATAAACTTCTGATTAAGTAATTTACCATAATGATTTGCCAAGTCCGTCGGCTTGGATTTTTTTGGGGTAGAGTTTGTGGAGATGAAAAAAGTTATATATATATTATATGCAAAGCATTGAATTATTTCTCCTAAAATAAATTAAATTGGTTATGTTATAGGAAAGAATAAAAAAAAATAAAAAATAAAAAAAAATTATAAATCTTACAATATTTTATACTTATCTTTACACTCTTACACTTTACAGTCATTTTACAATCTGTTTTACATTATATTGTTTACAGTTGCTTTACAGCAACTTTACGCTTTATTTTTACTCATTAACCCCATTTTGGGGCATTCGTAAAAATGTAGGCTCTCGCCTATCTCTATATGTTTTCTTAACATAAAACATATAGAGATAGGCGTAGCCATTTTACACAAATTTCGCTTTACTCCTACCAGGAGTGGCTCATTTGTGTGCAAGTGTTTCAGCTACAAAATAGCCTTGTGCTATTTTGGGCGGTGCAAAAAAGTAGATAAAATTTTTATGCAAGAGGCTTAGCTCTTTTCAAGTTTTGCACCGCTTTATTTTATTTTTCCTTCTTCTTGTAGTTCTTTTAAATGTTTAGAAATTGTATTTCTATGTAATCCTATAGCTTTTGAAAGTTCTTTAATATTCCAAGTTCCATCAGTTTTTTTATATTCATCAGCTAAAAGGTTATTTTGAATAAATCCAAGTAACACTGCTCTTGCTCTTTGTTTTTTTAGTTTTGCATTTTCTTTTGCTCTTTCGCTTCTTGTCATTTGCCACTCCTTTCGTTTAGGTATAGTCCAATTTCTATTATCATACCAATTCCATATACTCCTACATTTAGCTTTTAAAGTGCTTTTATCTTTTCTATCGTAAAAATTTCTTATTGCAAAATCTTCTAATAATTCATAGGGGACTGGAATACCTTCCCCAAATTCTTTTATTAGCTCTTCTGTATAGACTTTTATAGCCCAAAAAGTCTGGTCTATTTTCTCAATACTATCAGTAGCCGTCCAAATATTTTTTTTATTAGCCCAATAAAGGGAAGGTAAATTTTGAAAAAGTTTTAAATCGTAAGCTTGTTTTAAATGAGTAAAGGCTTCTCTTGTTAAATTAGGACGATAAGGTAATCTTTCAGGCTTGTATTCTTTAAAGCCAATCAAAAATCGTGCAATAATATCATTAAAGTATTCCCTTGCTTCTTTTGTTCCTGGATAGCCTTTTATTAACCAACCGATAAATACTCCAAGATTAGAATGCAATAGATAATTAGGTGCAGGTAAGTTATATTCTAAGAATTCATTACCTTTTGCATTTAGTAAATGGAAATACAACCAAGTATTTTGATATAATTTCATCTCAAACCTTTCAAAGTCTATAAGCACATCCGCCAAAATTTGCTTATAGACTTTTTTTTGATGTTTTTATGCACAAATCATACAATGTTTTGTGCATAATGTCAAGTATGCACATTTCAAACGCCTTAAGGGGGTATAGTATTTTGCGTTAGCATAATGCTTATTCTGCGTAGCAGATTTCTTAACTGATTTTTAATAATTGAAGTTTTTTAAATTATATAGCTTTTAATCTTTTTTTTTCTTTTCTATTTTTCACCAAGCGTAGTGCGGTAGTTTTTTTGTTTTTGGTTTCTAGTTATGCTTGTATTTGTGTTTGATGTTTAGATTTGCGATGATTTTTAGTGTTTTTGGTTTTTTTTAGCGTTTCTGAGTGTTTTTTTGTTTCTTTAATAACTTTGGTATATAAAAAGCGAAAAAAGTTCTTAAATCGCAATTCTCGCTCACTATTAAAAAATATCTAAATAGTTTTCTTCTATATCTTCACTCAATAGATATTCTTTTAGTTCATCGTTGAACCAGTCTGGTATGTTTTCTTTTGTATCAATTTCTAATTCTAATAAGTCTCTTGCATCACTATTTGGGTCTATTTCAAATAAATGTATTTTTTCAATAAAATATTTGACCCATGATTTTTTTAATCCAAGAGAAATAGCTTTAAATGCTTTTGTTGCATCTGTTGAATTATTGAATACTAAGGAGTTTTGCATTCTATATTCAAATCCATAATTTTTTACAACTTCATAAAAAGTATTGAATATTTGTGTTCTGTAAATATTTAAATCTTTTTTGCATTCTTCAATCTTTTTAGTTTTTAAACAAAATGATTTTAATTTGTTTAGATTGAAATCAACAGCTATTACCCAGGTTTTGCGAGTTGGATCTATTTTTGGAGGATAAGCCATCTTAATTCCTTTTTTTTAGTAATTATAACATTTTAAACTCTATTTAGATAATAAATCGTAATTGATTCCCTGTGATGATTTAATTCTTTGCTTACTTTTTGAAGTGCTTGTCTGTGTGTATAACCACTATTTTTTAATAATTCATATTTATTTTTGGCATAGGTAATGCGTAGGTCATGGGGTTTGTGTTCTAATTCTTTGAGGTTTTGGTAGTAAGAAGAATATGAAGGAATATTTATTAGATTTTGTAATTTATATGCTAAATCTACATCAATTTTTTTTACAAAATATTCTTGCCCACCTTTGCCAATAATTCCTTCAAGCCCCATTTTTGTGGGGTTATAATAACTGTTAAAATTTTTTGTAACTTCTAAAGCTTCACTAACTCTTAATCCAGTTTTAATTTGTAGTTCTGCAATTGTCGAAACGGCTTGAGAAACTTCTTGTAAATTATTTATAAAAGAATTTGAATCTTGAATCGCTCTTCCTGTTTCAAATCCCCCTTTCACGGCGTTAAATTCGTTTCGATAATCTTTTACATATTCGTTTAATGTGTTATAAGTTTCTTTTGAAATTGGCACTCTTGTTTGTTCTAATCCTCTCAACATACTATTAAATCCACTTGAATAGTCTAACGCCGTTTTTGGAGATAAATTACTTAATCGTTCGTTTAAAAATTCTTGTAAATTTTGAGGTGTAAAAT
>JALUWM010000164.1 GCA_027019465.1 Campylobacterales bacterium | reverse complement strand
ACATTATCAAGTCTTCTTTCAAGAAGTCTGATTAAGTTTTCCCCAGTTGAACCTTCTTGTCTGTTTGCTTCTTTAAAGAATTTTCTAAATTGTCTTTCTAAAACACCATAAAAATATTTAATTTTTTGTTTTTCTCTCAACTGTTGTCCGTATTCAGAAACTTTTGTTCTTCTTTGCCCGTGTTGTCCCGGAGCATAAGGTCTTTTATCAAGTGCACTTTTACCTGCTAATCTTCTTTCACCTTTAAGTTCAAGACTTACACCTAGTCTTCTTTCTAATTTTTCAACCGGTCCTGTATATCTTGCCATTGTTAAACCCTTCTTCTTTTTCTTGGTCTACAACCATTATGTGGTAATGGAGTAACATCTTTCATCCATAAAACTTTAATTCCTTCAGTAGCTCCTACTGTTTTAACAGCAGTTTCTCTACCTCCACCTGGTCCTTGAACTTTAATTCCAACTTCTTTAAGTCCGTATTCTTTAGCTTTAGCCATTACATCTTCAACTGCTTGTTGAGCTGCAAAAGGAGTTGATTTTTTACTACCTTTAAAACCAAGATGTCCTGCAGAGCTCCAACATAGTGCATTTCCCATTTCATCTGTTACTGTAATCATAGTGTTGTTAAAAGTCGCTGCTATATAAACAACTCCACGCCCTACTTGTTTTTTAATTTTTTTCTTTTTAACTACTTTTCTTTTTGCCATTTAATTCCCCTTATTTAGCTTTTGCGCCAACAGTTTTCTTTTTACCTTTTCTGGTTCTTGCGTTTGTTTTTGTTTTTTGACCTCTAACAGGAAGACCACGTCTGTGTCTAAGACCTCTATAACAACCTAAATCCATAAGTTCTTTAATTTCAAGTTGAACTTTTTTTCTAAGCTCCCCTTCAACCAAATAATTATTTAGAATTTCTTTATTTAATGTAGAAATTTCATCTTCGCTTAGTTCATATACTCTTTTTTCAGGGTCTATTCCTGTGTCTTTAAGTATTTTTTTACTTGTTGTATGTCCGATTCCATAAATATACATAAGTGCATATTCTACTTTTTTATTTTTTGGTAAGTCTATACCTGCAATTCTTGCCATATTTTATCCTTGTCTTTGTTTATGTCTTGGATTTTCACAAATTACCCTAACAATGCCTTTTCTTTTAATGATTTTGCATTTAGGGCACATTTTTTTTACTGATGCTCTAACTTTCATTATTATCCCTTTGAGTTTAACTTTTCCCCTTAGGTGCTAAGACCAGCCCTTGAATTATCCTTATTTTGAATAATTCAAAGCCTCTTTTGCGTTCAGGGGACGGAATTATAACATATAATTATAAGAAGAGAAGAAAAAAGAGAGAAGAAAAAAGACAAAAACAAATAAAAAAATCGAACAATATTTCCTTAAAAAACGGAAATTATTTCTTATCTAATACCAAAGGTGTTTCAAAATAGATTGAATTACTTGGAAATGCAAAATCTGTAGGATATTTTTCTATAATTTCTTTTATTTTAAAATTTATATCTTCTTTTATTCTTAAATATTCTTTCCATACAGCTGTATTTGTAAAAAAATAACAAAAAATACTAAGTGAACTGTCTTCATACTCATCAAAATATATAAGCAGGCTCTCATCTTTAGCAATTTCAGGATGATTTAAAAGCATATTTCTAATCTCTTCAATAACCTCTTTTATAACATCAATCGAAGTATTGTATGTAAGCCCTATTCTCATTACAACTCTTCTTTTTTCTCTTCTTGAGAAATTTTCCACATTTGAATTTGCAATAATAGAATTTGGCACGATTATAAGTCTTTTATCAAATGCTCTTATTTTTGTGGTTCTCATACCTATATCTTCAACTACTCCTTCGGCATCTCCCACTTTTACCCATTCTCCTATTTTAAAAATATGATCTGTTAAAATAGCAATTCCCCCGAAAATATTAGCCGCTGTATCTTTTGCCGCAAGTGCAAACGCTAAGCCTCCAAGTCCAAGAGAAGCTAAAAAGCCGGTTACATTAATGCCAAATTCCTGTAAAAGTGCGATAATACCAAGAGAAACTATTAAAACTTTTGTAATTTTTATAATAAATGAAGCCATTTCTCTTGAAGCTCTGCCGTATTTACCTATGAGATGATAGACTTTATCCTCAAAAGCATTTATAACATTAAATAAAGCCCAAAAAATATCAAAAATTAATAAAGCCTTTAATATATGATATAAAACTTCACCTTTTATTTCTAAAAAGAAAAGAAAAAAATAAACTCCTCCCACAATAAATAAAAATTTCAAAGGATCCTTAATAGCTTTAAAGATTTTATCATCAATATCTGTTTTTGTTTTTTTTGTAAGAATTTTAAAAAATTTTAAGATGTAAATAGTAAAAGCTTTCCTAAATACCAAAAATAAAAAGAAGATAAAAAAAGCTATAAAAATTTTATAAAGAGGTAAGGATAAAATTTTTATATTTAAAAAATTAATAAGTTTGTGGAGATAATTCATTATCTTTCATCCTCTTAAGTAAATTTAATTCTAACATTATATCAACTATTTTTTTGAAAGTAGGCACAGCAGATTGTGAAGCAAAATAATTTGGCCATTTAGCTTTTATATTAATAAAAGTTACAGCTATTGTATATTTATGGTTTTTATCATCTGCAAAACCAAAAAAAGAAGAATTATATGTTTTACCATAAACCCCTTTTACGCTTCTTTGGGCTGTTCCTGTTTTACCTGCTGTAAAGATACCTTTGATAAAAGCTTTTTGGGCTGTTCCTTTTAATACTACTTTTCTTAAAATATTCATTAAAAGTATGGCATTTTTGGCACTCATAACCCTATGAGACATAGTAGGGACATCTGCAATTTTAGGAATTATTTCTATTCCTTGGTTATTAAAAGAATTATAAGCTTTTAATAGTTGCATAAAAGTAACCAAAATCCCATAACCATATGCTGTTGTAGATTTATAAATAGGATAATGTAAATCTATAATACTTGGAATATATCCTTTTAACTCATAAGGCAAATCAATCCCGCTTAATCTGCCAAACCCAAAATTAGTAAGGCCTTTATAATATTCTGTATTTGTAAGTCTTAAAGAAAGCTCAGACATTACGATATTACTTGAATATACAAGTGCATTTTCAGCACTGAGCCATTTAAAAGGATTATCATCTATAATATAAGTTCTTCTCCATTTTGGTTTCCATTTTCCATTATGTGCATTTAAAATTTCATAAGGATTAACTTTATTATTGTTAAGAAGTATTGAAAAAATTACAGGCTTCATAACGGAACCTGGCTCATATAGTGTTCTTATAAAACCTATTTTCATATTTTTAATATCTTTTCTTTGTATGAAATTTGGATTATATCTGTTTGATGAAGCAAGAGCCAAAATTTTACCTGTTCTTGAATCCATTACAGCAGCCATAACCTCATCCGCTTTAAATTTTTGCTTTTGAATAGATAATAATTTTTCTATTTTTCTTTGTAAAACAAGATTTATATTAAGTTTAAGATTTTTCCCATTTATCGGATGAACAATATTTGCATCTTTATCATAAATTATATTCCCATAAACATCTCTATTGCCTTTTATAAAACCGTTTCGTATAGGAGAAAGATAAGAATCATAATACTTTTCAACTCCATTTTCATCTTTTTTATTTTTGCTATACCTCCCAAGGACAGGCTCTAGCGTATCATTATAAGGATAAACTCTTTTAAAACCAAAATCTTCTATATAATATCCTCTTCTTATACCGTTTTTATCTGCTATAAATACTCTTTTGTTATCTAAAACTGTTAGAAGATATTTAAGATTTTGTGCGGTTTTTAAGTCCACTTTTGCAAGTATTATATATTTTTTACTATCTAAAAGTCTTTTTAGTTTAAATCTATTAACATCCGCATAAATAGAAAAAAGATTAATAAAAAGATTTTTTTTTAAAGGATTTATAAAAACAGGATTTATAGATACTGCATAAATTTTTTCGCTTTTTGCCACACTATAATATTTAGTAAAAATATTTCCCCTCATAGCAAGTTTTATTTTTTTTGTTACAGGAGAAAAATAACTTGGAGGTCTTACAATACTCAAAAATAAAAAGGCACCAAAAAGTAATATTAAAAATATAAAAAAAATAATAAATACAAAAAGAATTCTATAATTTTTCATTAAATTTGTGTTTTTAACAATTCTTTATATGCACTAATAGCTTTATTTCTAACTTCTAGCATCATCTTCATCTGCATTTCGGCTTTTTGAATAGTAATATTTGCTCCAGCCAAATCTTTAACGCTCCCATCAGCAATACCTGCTTCAAGTTTTTCAGCATTACCTAGTGCTTCATTTGTAGAATCAATCTCTTTTTTTAAAATATTTGAAAAATCCCCTGAAGCAGAATTAGCACCATTTTTTATTTTATTCAATTCAGCACTGTTTAATGAATTCAGTTTATTTATAAATGCCATAATTTACCTTTATGCTTCTAATATTCCAATAGCACTCTGGGCCATTGATTTTGCACTTTGAAATGCCGCTACATTTGCTTGATAACTTCTTGTAGCCTCTATTAAATCGGTCATTTCTATAACAGGATTAATATTCGGATATGCCACATAACCTTTTGCATTAGCATCCGGATTTGTCGGGTCATATTTTAAAATAGGTTTAGAATCATCTCTAACCACTTTATCAACCACTACGGTTTCAATAGGTGGTTTTGCTTTCATATTATCTTCTCCTGCCTCATTTAAGGGATTTTCATAACCGAAAAAATTTGAAGAGCCATCAATTTGTTTATTTAAAACTTCATTAAAAGGAACAGCTTTAAAAATAACTTCTTTTCTTCTATAAGGCCCGCCTTCTGGTGTTCTTGTTGTATTTGCATTTGCAATATTTTCTGAAATAATATTAATTCTAAATCGCTCTGCTGAAAGACCGTAACCGGAAATATCAAAATTATTTAAATATCCCATTCATTTTCCTTTATATATTTTTAGAATATTCCAATACAGCATTAAAAATCTGTATCTCTTTTTTTATAGCTGCAACAGTGGCCTGATACGCCAATGTATTTTTTGCCATTTCTGTAGTTTCCACATCAATATCAACACTGTTACCGTCATTTCTTTCAAGATGTCCGTCTCTAAAAAAAACAACTGGTTTAAAATCATCATCTATATTTTTAGGTTCAATATCCATAGGTGAAGTTACAGCCAGCTTTAATTTATTGTTTTGATTTTCATAAAGACTTCTAGTCTCTTTTCTTAGAGCATCTTCAAATCTTATATCCCTTGGCTTATAAAACGGAGTATCAGCATTTGCAATATTACTTGAAATCATATCACCTCTTATTTGACGTAAAGCCAAAGACTGTTGCAAAATTCCAAATGTTTTAGATATCTCAAATGCCAATGTTTTCTCCTTTTTGTTATTAGTAAGCAAATTTTATTCCGTTTTTTAATACTATTAATTTATGATAAAATTTTATAAACTTAATTATACTCGATAAAGGCGCAATTTGCAAAAAGTTGATATTTTAATATTTATTATTGTAACTATTTTAATGATTATAGGTGCTGTTTTTTCATACTCTTT
>JALUWM010000163.1 GCA_027019465.1 Campylobacterales bacterium | reverse complement strand
AGGATTTAATCCACCCGTAATTATATATCGTGTGGCTTTTACTACATTTGGCCTTTGCTGCTCTTTTGATTTACTTCCAAATATATTCAAACCTCCCGATTTAAAAAATGTTCCTTTTTTAAATTTTCCACCCCATCCATTGTTTACTAGTTTTATTTCTAATTTACAATAATTTATTTTAAATTTACCTATGTTTTTAACCTGGCCTTTTAAAACCATAGTCTCATTGATAAGCACTCTTCTTTGCTCAACATTCAATAAAACAGCCTGTTTTGTATATTTTTCCAAAATAATAAGTCCAAGGACTGCTCCAAATGTTGTAATCAAAAAAGAAGCAAATATCATACTCAGCAATATTTTTACATTATTGCCTGCCGCTTTTGCAGAAATAATCGTCAAAAATATAAATAAAAGTAAAAAAAAGGCAATATCTAGCCAGTGAAGAATAGTAAAATGAGGTAAATGCATCATCATTTTTTCCTGTTTTTCTTTTCTTCAATACCGCTTAGGCCTTCTCTTCTTTTTAGCTCTTCCAAAACAGCTTCCGGGTGTATGTTTTTAAGTGCTAAAGCAATTAATGTATGAAACGCCAAATCAGCCGCTTCATAAATAATCTCTTTTTTATCGTTATCTTTAACGGCAAAACAAAACTCCGCTGCTTCTTCGGCTATCTTTTTAAGAAGTGAATTTTCACCTTTATGGTATAAAGAAGAAACATATGAAGTTTCAGGATTTGCATTTTTTCTATCAAGCAGAGTATGATAGAGCTTATCTATGAAATTATACTCTATTTCTTTTTCTTTGTCCATAGTAATTTCATTTGTTTTAAGATTTGTAAAAAAACAGGATTTTCTACCTGTATGACAAGCAGGTCCTGTTTGTTTTACTTTTAATAAAATCGTATCATTATCACAATCAACAAAAATATCTTTTACTTCTTGCACATTTCCACTGCTCTCACCTTTTTTCCAAAGTTTATTGCGTGAGCGAGAAAAATAGTGTGCAAAACCTGTATCAATAGTTTTTTTAAGTGACTCTTCATTCATATATGCTAACATCAATACTTCATTACTGTCAAAATCCTGCACTACTACAGGCACTAATCCGTTATTTTTATTAAAATCAATTTTTTCCACTGCTTATTACCTTTTGCGAATCTTTATCAACATTCATCCAAATATTTGGCACAACACCTCCTGGCATTAAGAAAATTTTTGCATTTGGATTTTGTTTTAAGGCATCATTAAATTTACCTTGCATTTGAATCTGTTTTAATTTCAATAATTCATTATTTAAAGAAGCTGAGATTAATCTGTTTGCTTTGGATTCCGCCTGGGCTTCTATAAGTCTTGCATCAGCCCTTCCCTGCGCTTCTATTTTTACTGCGTTTGCTTTCCCCTGAGCAATTGCCGCTTCCTTCTGGGCTTCTTGTTTTGCCCTTAAAACCTCATATTTTGCTCTTTCTGATTCTTGTTTTGCAATTTGAACTCTTTCTATTTGTTGTTTAATATTCTTAGGCAAAACAATATCTCTTAATTGAAAACTCTCAAAAATAACAGGTTTTCCAGGTATTGTATCAAGAGTTTTTCTTATTTGGTCTTCTATTTTTATTGCTATTTCATTTCTTTTCATAGGAAGCTCTTCTGCTGGATATTTTCCTATTACATTTCTTACAACATCTCTTACTATCGGATTTATAATTTTATCTTCCCAGTTTAATCCGTATGTTTTAATCACATAAGCCGCTTTCCTTGGGTCAAGTTTATAACTTACCGATAATTCCACTTGAATCGGAAGCCCTCTTGCATCAAGTACATTAATAGCCGGATAAACTTTTATTGTTCCATATCTATCAGGCATTGAACCCATTTCCTGATTTCTTTTATATGTTATCATATGAACTTTGGTATCTACAATAATTACTTTTTGAATAACAGGAACATAAAAATGCATTCCAGGATTTAACGGCTCTTTAGAAAATTTACCTGTAGTAGATAAAATACCGACTTCTCCTTCATTAATAATAATCCATGGTCTAAATAATATTCCTAAAAATATTAAAACTGCTATAATAACTAAAAGAGTACCCGAATTTTTTAAAAATTTTGGTGGCTCAAATTTTGGTGGCTCAAACTTACTTTGATTTTGATTGTTATTTCGATTATTCCAACCGTTTAAATCTGCTGGCATTTATTTCCTTTAAATATAAGTTAAATAATGTTTATATGTTTTATCTCTTCCATATACAACATCAAAATATACATCTTGAAGCTCTTTTGTAATATCACCTCTTTTCCCATTACCTATGATTCTACCGTCAACCTCTCTTACAGGTGTAATTTCAGCGGCAGTACCGGTAAAAAACGCTTCGTCTGCAATATAAACTTCATCTCTTGTAACTCTTCTTCTTTGAACAGGAATATCTCTTTCTTTTGCTAGTTCTAAAACAGTTGCCTGAGTAATGCTTTCAAGTGAATTATCGTTTGGAGGTGTAATTAAAATGCCGTCTCTAACAATAAAAAAGCATTCCCCGCTTCCTTCTGCTATAAATCCTTCATCATCAAGCATTAACGCTTCTTCATATCCACACTCAACTGCTTCATATTTTGCCATTTGAGAATTTAAGTAATTTGCAACCGCTTTTGCTTTTCCAAAAGTTGATTTTACAGAATTTCTTGTTATTGAAGAAACTTTTACCCTAATGCCTTTCTCAAGTCCTTCTTCACCAAGATATGCACCCCACTCCCAAGCAGCAATGGCAACCTCAACAGGAGCGCCTATATGATAAAGACCCATTTTTCCATATCCCAAATAAATCAAAGGTCTTAAATAAACATTTCCTTTAAATTCATTTTTTCTAAGTAATTCAACTTGAACTTCTTCAAGCTCTTCCTCGCTAAAAGGCACATCAAGTTTTAAAATTTTTGCTGAATTTAAAAGTCTTTTTGTATGGTCTTGAAGTCTAAAAATAGCAAGTCCATCTTCTGTTTGATATGCTCTTGTCCCTTCAAAAGCCCCATTTCCATAATGAAGTGTATGAGTTAAAACGTGAACTTTTGCCTCATTCCAAGGAATAAAATTACCGTTCATCCAAATATATTTTGCTTCGTTCATTATCTTCCTTTAAGGTTTTTACGAAATTCTATCAAAAATTTGTTATTATTACTAATAATAAAGAAAAAGGAGTTTCTATGTCTTTAATAGCAAAAAAAATAATAGGCGAAAAAGAGTTTGAAGGAGAGCTTAAAGAGATTATAAACCCTTATACAAAAGAGGCTTTTACCAAATATGTAACATGCACTCCTGAGGATGCAAAAGAAGCCCTTAAAGCAGCAAAAAAAGCTTTTGAAAAAACAAAAAAATCCCACCTCTATCAAAGAATATCTTTAATAGAAGATGTTGCTAAAAAGCTTGAAAAAAGAAAAGATGAATTTGCCGAGTTTATAACACTTGAAATGGCAAAGCCTATTTCACAAGCTAGAATTGAGGTTACTAGATGTATAGAAAACCTTAAAATATGTGCTGCTGAGGGTTATCATATTTTAGGAGAAACAATTCCAACAGACGCCACTAAAAGCGGAGCTAAAAGTGTTAGTTTTTATAAAAGAGTTCCAGCAGGCATAGTAGTGGCTATTACTCCTTTTAATTTCCCTCTAAACTTAGTAGCCCACAAAATTGCTCCTGCTCTAATTGCCGGAAACAGTGTTGTACTTAAACCAACCCCGGAAGCTCCATATACGGCATACGCTTTTGCAAAATTATTTATAGATAGTGAATATGCAATTCCCGGAATGCTAAATGTTGTTTATGGAGATGCGGATGTAGGAAGTACATTAGTTAAAAGCCCAATTCCTAGAGTAATAAGTTTTACAGGAAGCGTTCCAGTTGGAAAAATCATTATCCAAAATGCAGGAATTAAAAAAGTAACACTAGAACTTGGCGGAAATGCTGCAACATTTGTAGAAAACAGTGCCGATTTGGATTTAGCAGCGGCTAGATGTGCCGTTGGCGCTTTTGCAAACAGCGGACAGGTTTGTATAAGTCTACAAAGAATTTATGTTGATAGCAAAATTTATGACGAATTTGCAAAAAAACTTGGAGTTGAAGCTTCAAAATTAAAAGTTGGAAGCCCTTTTGAAGAAGATACTTTTATGGGACCGCTAATTAATGAAGATGCCGCCATTAGAGCTGAGAATTGGATTAATTCTGCCGTTAGTGAAGGTGCTAGAATAATTGCAGGTGGGAAAAGAAACGGAAATATTTTAGCTCCAACCATATTAGCTGATGTTACTGATGAAATGAAAATAGTTTGCGAAGAAGTTTTTGCTCCTATTGTAAGTCTTGTTAAAGTAAACGGATATGAAGAAGCTTTAGAAAAAATAAATAACTCTCCATACGGTCTTCAATACTCAATCTTTACAAACAGAATTGATTTAACAAAAAGAGCAATAGATGATTTTGAAGCGGGAGGAGTTATTGTAAATGATATTCCAACACTTAGATTTGACATTCAGCCATACGGAGGAATGAAACTAAGCGGTCTTGGAAGAGAAGGCGCAAAATATGTAATTGAAGAGATGACAGAGATTAAAACGATTATTATTAAATAAGCCCCGCTTCATCCAAATAAGGGAGAATTTTTTCCCACCACTCTTCTATTTTTTCTTCTAAATAAGCTATTGATTTTTTTTCATTATACCATTCTCTTAAATGCTCAATTGTAGTATCTTTTGCTACATCGTCTAAATCTTTATCTTCTTTTATTTTTTCTATAACTTTATTTAATTTTTCCATTTAAAATCCTTTTTTTACAATAATAACATTTTTTATTCTATTTTTCATTAATTTTTTTATAAAGCTTTTCTATCAATTCTTTTAAAAAAGAAGAAAAAGCACTATTGGGAGCATATTTATCAATAGGCATACAATTACCTTCCGCTTCTACCACTTTAATATCTTTTGGCAAGGTTGCAATAATATTATCTTTTGAAAGAGCCTGGATTATAAAATAAAAATCTTCACTTATATCATTAGCTTCCATTTTATTTACAATAACAGAAAAATCTTTATAAAAATCATTTATTTTTAAATATTCTATAAATTTATCTAAAGAAGCAACACTTGCCGGATCAGGTGTAATAACAATTAAATAAAAATCGGCATATTTTAATAAAGTTTGAATAGGTTTAGAAATTCTAGGACTAGTATCAATAATCAAAAAATCCGCATCTTTAACAATTTTTAGAAAATTTTCCAAATTATTTTCACTAAATAACATTTCATATTCTATAGGATTAGTAATTGCGTAATCACCGGCAGGTATCATATAAAAATCTTTTTTTTTATCTATTTTTATAACAATTTCTTCTAAACTGACTTCCCCTTTTAATAATTCTCCTATACCTTTTTTATATTTTTTACATAACAACGAAGCAATACTGTTTTGAGGATCAGTATCAACTAACAATACACTGTTTTTATTAGAAAGAATATCTGCTATATTCAAAGCAACTGTTGATTTACCCACTCCTCCTTTTAATGAAATAATAGGAATTACTGCCATTTTATAATCCTTTTAGATAACGAATCTATATCTTTATTTTGATAGTTTATTTTTTTTCCGAAATAATATCTAAGTTGAAGAGT
>JALUWM010000162.1 GCA_027019465.1 Campylobacterales bacterium | reverse complement strand
TCATCTATATCCAAATGAAACAGTTTAAAATTAAATTCTTTTTTTAATTTGTTTAATCTGTTCGCAACTTCTTTTATTAATTCATCCCCTATTTTTTGAGAAAAAAAGAAATTGATTTCTTTGAATTTGTCAATATTGATTAAGACTATTGCTCTTTTTTTAGATTTTATTGATTCTAAAAATTTATTTCTATTTGGAAGATTTGTAAGAGAATTAAAATTAAGTTTATAATAAAGCATCCCCTCATATTTTTTTATTTTAAAAAATGTTTTATTTATTTTATTCTTTAATTCATCAAATTCAATAAATTTCATTTTATCTTTCATAATAGGGTAATAACCGTCTTTTGTATTTTTGAAATGATTTAAAATTTTTTTAATATCTTCTATTATATATTTGTGTATTCTAAAGAATATAAACAACCCTATTAAAAAAAAGACTCCACCTATTAAAATAATGATACCAAATATATTTTTAGCATCATTTAAAACTTTATCATAAGGAAAAACAATAGATATAATTCCCCTAACATCGCCTACTTTATAATTAAAAGCCCTGTTTCCATAAATTTTTACTATTTTTTTATAAACAGATACCGGAACATCTTTAAAAGGAACTCCGTGACATCTAAGACAAGATTTTTCAATAACCAGTTTTCTTGCATAAAAAACATGTTTTTGATTAAAATATTTATCAGCATTAAAAACTTTAAAATACTCTTTTTTATTTTTATGGGTTTTAAAATACTCAATTGCTTTTAATTCAAAAGTTTTAGGTTTATCCATAGGATTTCTGTATTTATCAGAAACCTGTTTTACATAAAATTTATTTTTTCTTAAATCTTTAGCCACCTGGTCTGTAACATAAGCAGGGGTTAATGCAAAAGGAGAGATATGAGGATTAATGATTTTTATATCTGAAGAGACATCAGCTAAATAATGTCTGTAATAAATCATTGTTGTTGCTATATTTTTTGCTTGTGAAACTTTTTCCCTGATTACTATTTTAGTAATTACTTCATAAAGTAAAAATAATACTAAAAAAGCTATTAAAAATCCTATCAAAGAAGTTTTTATAAACTCTTTTTTTAAACTATCCAATAAAACCTCTTTTTAAGGTAATTATAACAATTTTAAGAAAAAAAAGAAAAAATTAGAGTTTTTTAACCCCGTATTGAATATGTTTTTCTTTTTTATGTTTTGAGGTTAAATATCTCCAATAAAGAATTGGAACTACTACAACAGAAAGAATAGTTGAAGCAAGCACACCGAAGATTAATGAAACTGCAAGTCCTTGCCATACAGGATCTAATACAATTACAAAAGAAGCTAGAATAATTGCAAGAGCTGTTAGAATAATTGGTCTAAATCTAGTAGCCGCCGCTTCTATAACTGCTTCATTTATACTTCTTCCGTTTTTAAGTAAATCATCTGTAAAATCAATTAATAAAAGTGAATTTCTAACAACAATACCCGCAAGCGCAATAAAACCTATCATACTTGTTGCTGTAAAATATGTTTTTGAATGCATAAATGTTAATGTTATCCAATTCATAATAGCATGACCTGGAAGCACACCTATAAATGTCAAAGGAACTGCTGCAAGAACAATTCTTGGAACTCTAAAGTTTTTATAATATGCAACCATTAATAGATAAATGAGTACAATAGCAACACCAAATGCAGCTCCAAGGTCTCTGAAGACATTAAATGTAAGTTCCCATTCACCACCCCAGATTAAATTATATTTTTCACCTGTTTTTTTATCAACTGCAACTAAATTAAGTCTTGGATTTCCGTTATATGTTATTTTATATCCTGGGAGTCCTTTGTCTTTTAAATAACTAAATATATCTAAAAGTGCATACAAACTTCCTCTTTTATTCATTTCACCAGTAACCATTACCATAGGTTTTAAATCTTTACTTGTAATCATTCCGCCAAATGGTGCAGGCACAACTTTTACCACTTCTTTTAGAGGTATTAATCTATGAGTAGTCATAGACATAAGTTTTATATTATTTAAAGCTTGAAGCGAATCTCTATCTTTTTTATCGAATCTTACATAAATACCAACTTGTTCTTTTTCACTTGGAATATGTGCTACACTTACAACAGCACCTCTAAGCCCCATTCCTAAAATTTTAGCGATCTGGTCTGTTGAAATTCCAAGCTGGGCTGCTTTTATTTTATCTGGAATAATTTTGTATTTAATAATTTGTCTATTTCTCATAATATCTATATCAACAACTCTTTTTGTCTGATGATACAGTTTCTCAATATCATTTGCAAGTTTTAATCTTCCTTCTTCATTGCCTCCGAATACTTGCATTAAAAGTGTGGCAATTACCGGTGGTCCCGGAGGATCTTGAACAAGCTTAATATTTGCCCCGTTAAAACTACATTGTTTTTGAATAATTGGTCTAAGGCGTGAAACCATATCAATAGAACTTTCTTTTCTTCCTTCTTCTTTAGAGAAAAGATTAACTCTGATTTCTCCGTAATTTTCACCCTGTTTCATAGAGTTTCCTCTTAAAAGCCCGTTAAAATCAACAACTCCGCTAATCCCTGTGAATTGCTCAAAATCATGAATTTCAGGCTCTTTTTTTAAGATACCGGCAACACAGTTACTTACCTTTTGGGTTGTATTAATACTTGTTCCAACGGGCATACTAATAGTAATATTAAATGTGTTTTTATTTGCACTTGGAAGCATTTTAAAAAGCACTATTTTAAATACCGGAAGTGCCATACTTCCAAAAAGTGCAATTAAAAGAAAAGTAAAAAACACAATTCTTTTTGGAGTTGACTCTAAAATAGGATTAATAATAGAATAGAAAATTTTATATGTTTTTGTGTTTTTAATATCAAAAGGCGCTTTATGCTCTTCGTGTTTATGCTCAGGCAAGAATTTTACAGCAGCCCAAGGGGTAAACATATATGCAATAACAAGTGATGCTATCATTGCAATAGGAACATTAAAAGGAATCGGTCTCATATAAGGTCCCATCATTCCAGTTACAAAAAACATAGGCACAAATGCTAAAATAATAGCCAAAGTTGCTATATTTGTAGGATTTCCTATTTCATTTGTGGCAAAAACTGCCGCATAATCTCTAGGCTTATCTCCTATTTCAAAGTGTCTATGTATATTTTCAATAACAATAATGGCACTATCCACTAATAATCCTAGTGAAAGAATTAGAGCAAAAAGTGTAATTCTGTTAATTGACTGACCTGCGAGCATTCCTATAAATAAAGTAATAGATAAAATCAAAGGCACAGTAACAGCAACTATTAAGGCTTCTCTCCATCCTAGCATTATAATAAGTAAAATAATAATAATTCCAAGAGAAATTAATAAATGGTCAATAAGTTCATTAACCGCATGATTTGCTTTTTTACCGTTATTTCTAGTTACATAAGCCTCAACACCTTTTGGAAGTGTTTTTTTAAGCTCATCCATTTTCTTTAGCAAATCTCTTGCAACAAAAACAGCATTTGTTCCTCTTTTTTTACCGATGAAAATAGTTACCTGATTTAACCTCTCTCCCACAGGAAATTTATTTATTTCTTTTCCGTCAACAAGAGGATCGGAATAAAAAGCTTTTCCTGCTTCGAAATAGGTTGTATGTTTATGTTGATAATCAATCCCATCCACAACTTTTGCTATATCTTTAATATAAATAGGTCTTCCCATATAATCAGCAACAATTAAATTTTTAACATCATTAACTGATTTTATAAATCCGTCAAACTCAACAGGAATTGAATATTTTTTGGTATCGGCCCCACCTAAAGGATAATCAACATTAGCACCTTTAATTGCCTTAGCTATTTGACCTAAAGATAAATGAAAAGCTGCTAATTTTTCAGGATTTATAATTATATTAAATTGTCTTTTATGCCCACCTTTTATTCCTATAATACTTACATTTTTAACCTCTGCAAGCGGGCTAAGAAGTCTTTGTGCCATTCTATAAAGCTGGGCATCATTATATTTTTTACTGGCAAGTGCTATTGTTACAATAGGAACTTCATCTATATCAATAGGTTTAACAAGCGGAGGCATAACTCCTTTTGGCATTTTATCCATATTTTGCATAATTCTGTCATAAAGCTTAGACATACTTCTAACTTTATCTTGACCTATTTTAAATCTAACAGTTACAATTCCTACACTATCCATAGCTATACCATAAACGTGCTTAACACCAGTCATAGCTTGCAGAGTTCTTTCAAGTGGTTCTACAATAATGTTTTGAACTTCTTTGCTACTTGCTCCTGGATACTTAACAATAACATTTGCAGCAGGAACATCAATTGTAGGATTTTCCTGTCTTGGTGTCATTAAAACAGCAATAAGACCCATTAAAATAAGAGTCAAAGCAATTACCGGTGTTAAAGGATTTTTTAAAAACATCCTTGCAAGTTTCCCGGCAATATTTAAATTAAGCTCCTCTTCTATAGAGCTTATTTTTTTTTCTTCTTTTTTTATCTCATCTTCTATAGAGCTGATCTCTTTTTCTATCGTATTAATTTCATTAACATCGCCAGCACTGTTTTTAAGCTCATTTAACTGCTGCTTTTTCTTATCCACAAGCTCTTTTAATTCTTTGAGTTTATCCATCATGACTCCTATAACTTTTGTCCATCTTCAAGATTTGCCGGAGGATATAAAATAACTTCTTCTCCCCCATTTAATCCTTTTATAGCTATATTATTTCCTACTTGTGCTATCTGTTTTACAGGGGTAAATTTTGCAACTCCGTTTTTATCCATAAACACACCAACTATTCCGCTTCTACTAGTAAGTGCTGCAAAAGGGACTAATACTGCTTCTTTTTTAGCTATTACAACTTTTGCTTTTGCATACATTCCAGGGATTAGACCTTTTGTATTATCAAGTGTATATTTAACTACAAAAGAATGAGTCGTCGGGTCTGCACTTGGAATCACAGTTGATACTTTTGCATTAAAATATTTTTTAACAGCAGGAACATATATTTTAACCGGCATTCCTATTTTAAAATAATCCAAATCGCTCTCTTGCACAAAACTTTTCGCTTTAATAGAATTTAAATCACTTAAAACCAATATAGGATATCCAGGGAGTGCCATTTCGGCTACTTTTTTTAGCTTTCTTATTACAACTCCGTTTATAGGAGATACAACTTTTGAATATTTAAGCTGTGCTTTTGCTCTTTCAAGCCCGGCATCAGCTTGTTTTAACATTCCTTTTGCCATATCAACCTGCTCTTTTCTGATTTTCATATTAAGAGTCATTTTTTGAAAATCTCTTTTGCTAACAGCTCCGTTTGCATAAAGATTTTTAAATCTTTCATAATCTCTTTTTGCATCTGTATAAGCCATTTCCGCCATCAAAACACCGCTTTTAGCTTGCATTACAGCACCTCTTGCCTGATTTAACATACTGTAAATATCAGAAGGGTCCACTTCAAAAAGTTCTTCACCTTTTTTCACAACTTCCCCATCTTCAACATTCATCTTTTTTATATATCCCATAAGTCTTGTGGAAACCATTACCTGGTTTTTTGAATAAATACTTGCTATATATGTATTTGTTATGTCTATTTTTTCTTTTTTTGCCGTTGCTAATTGATAACCAAATAGTGTAACTCCGGCAAGTATAGACGCTACTATTTTTCTCATTTATACTCCTTTACTAAATTTCCTATTGCTTGTTGAAGTTCTGCTGCTGCCAGTGCTTCGTTATATCTTGCTTTTATAAGTTCAGCTGTTGCTTTTCTGGCATCTGCTTCTTTCATTAATAAAATTGTTATATTTATCATCCCTTGTTTATACATATATGTATATTTTTTAAGTATCTCTTCTGCTAGTTCTTTATTGGTAAGTTTTTCTTCAACAATGG
>JALUWM010000161.1 GCA_027019465.1 Campylobacterales bacterium | reverse complement strand
ACACCCTTTTGCCAACTCTTTAAAATCCACATTATTCAATATCGCTTCTTTTGTCATAATCCTTCCTTTTTATTTATTTCTTTATTTTATCATTTTTGGATTTACACAAAGAATGAAGCGTTCCCGCATATGTTTTAAAGTACACATAACTCTTTTTGAGATTTTTAGTGTTTCCACTTTACTTCCACAAATTGTAAGTACAAACAAAGGCCACTCGTGGTGGCTTTCATTTAGAATTTCCCCTTCATTTAGCGCATAACAAAAATCATATTTCATTTAAAGTTCTTCTTCTATTTTTTCAATAGGATTTGTTTTTTTATTTCTTGGGTCTGTTACATATGCAAGCATTGGAACATAAATAAGAGTTAGTAATGTTCCTATTAAGAGTCCTCCAATAGCAACATCAGCAAGCGGAGACAATCTTTCAAGGCCTACAGCCTGTTCAAGTGCGATAGGAATCATACCGGCTATTGTTCCAAACGCTGTCATCATAACAGGTCTAAATCTAACACGAATAGATTCAAGTGCCGCTTCAAATGGAGTTTTTCCTTCTTTTTCATACTCTTTATAAAAGTCAATTAATAAAACGGCGTTTTTAATAATAATACCAAACAATAATAAAATCCCAACCATACTAGGCATACAAGAAGGTTTATGGGCTATTATCATTCCCCATCCAGCCCCAATCATAGATAAAGGCAATACCAAAATCATAATAAGAGCAAGTCTTAGAGATTGATAAACAACCATTAAAGTTAAAATTAAAACAACAATACCAATAGCAATAGCTTTTATCATTCTGCTAAATGAATCTTTCATTTCACTTATATCACCTGTTTGATAATAATTTGTAATTCCGTGTTTATGAAGAATTGCATTAGCATCAGCTGTGATTTTACTAACAGGCCTTGTTGCTCTATATCCTTCTACATCAATGGCATATTCTAAATCATATCTGTCAATTTTATTGTAAGTAAAGTCAGTTTTTATTTTTGCTAGAGCATTTAAAGGCACTATACCTTTTGGTGTGTTGATTAAAAGTAATTTTAAATTTTCTAAGTTTTTATTGTAATCTTTGTTAAATCTGATTCTTATAATTTGCGGATCCATTGATGCAAGTGAAGCGATTATACTTGCCGGCTCATCTCTTAGTGCAATTTGACTTAAAATTCCAAGCGGAGTTATACCATAGCTTAAAGCTTTATTTTTATCAATAATAACTCTTGCTTCAAGAAAATCTTTATTCCAGCTTGTTTTGATTGTTGTAAGTCCTTTTACATTATAAAGAAGTTTTTTGGCTTTTTGTGCCAGGGCAGGTAAATTAGCATAAGTATCGCTTCTAAACTGAACATCAAGAGGTGCACTAATAGTAGAAAGGGCAGTTGCACCAAAATCAAATACCGCCAGTTTTTTAACACCGTCAAGTTTTGCAAGTTCATTTCTTACTTCACTTTCAAGTTGCCATAATGTTTTTTTACGATGGAATCTGTCAACTGCTATAATTGTCATACCAATAGAGTTTCCACTTCCGCCTCCTCCTATTGATAAAACGCCTTTTTCTGTTCCTATTGCAATAGAATCTTTTACAAGCCAAGGTTGTTTTTTAAGCCATGTAATAAAAGGTTTAAGTCTTTTTACTGATTCATTTGCATTTAGATTTGATGAAAATTCCATATTTACTTTCATAATACCTGTATCCATTGGAGGCATTACATCTCTTCCGATTGTAGGCATTACATTTTTTAGTGTCATTACAAGTGTAAAAATACCTGCGAACATAATAAGCATTCTTCTTGGAGCCCAATATTTCCCGTTTGAAAATTTAATAACTCCAAGATATGCCGGAATTAATTTTGCAAGGGTGTTTTGATAAAGTTTTTCAAAAAATTTTTCAAGTTTTGTTTTTGTAACTTTTCCGTCTTTATACAAAAATTTTGCAAGCCAAGGAATAAATGTAACTGATAAAAAATAGGAAATAAGCAGTGCCACTATTACTGTTTCAATCAAAGGTCTGAATATTTTTTGTGGAAATCCTCCTACAAACATCAAAGGAAACAAAATTGCAATAGTGGAAATTGTGCCGGCAAATACCGGTTTTAAGACCTCTTTTGTTCCATTGAAAATTGCTTTTGGGTCTCCTTCTTCAAGATGTCTTTCTATGTTTTCAAGCACAACAACAGCGTCATCTGTCAACATTCCAAGAGCTAAGATAATAGCTGTATAAATTACGATATTTAATCCTTGTCCTGTTAAATAAAGAAATGCAATAGTTCCAAAGAAAACCATTGGAATTGAAAGTCCTGCTGCAACTAGTGCTCTTATATTTGCAAGGAAAATAATAATTACTAAAAGGGTGTAAATTACAGCGTCTCTCAGAGCTTCAAGCATATTAATATTTGAAGTTTCTACTAAATTTCTTTGAGTATCTGAAATTTTTATTTTAATATTTGGATACATTTTGGCGATTTTTGCCATAGTTTTTCTTGCAGCGTTACTTGTTGCAATAACATTTCCTCCAGGAGCTCTTTCAACAGATACAGCAATAGCCGGGATATTGTCTCCTATATAAGCGCTGTTATTTGTTTGATATGTCCATTTTACATTTCCTATATTACTTAAACGGATATTAGGAGCAATAAATGTATTTTTCAATTTTTCAATACTTTTTTTCTCTCCATAATAGCTTAAAGTATAAAAATTATCTTTTGTTTTGATAAATCCAATAGGAGTGTTTTTGATGGTTGTTTGAATAGTTTTTATAATTTTATACAATGATATATTATATTTATGCATAAGTTTAGGGTTAAGTTTGATCATAATGGCACTTTTATATCCTCCGAAAATTTCTACATTTCCAATTTGGGGATTTGTGAGAAGTTTTGGTTTTATAAAACTGTCTGCTATTTTTCTAATTTCAGGAAGTGTTATTTTATTGTTTTTAGGACTCAAGGCAAATACATCAACAGGCATTGTAAAATCCCCTACCAGATATATTGCTGGAGTTGCATTTTTAGGAAGTTCTGATTTTATTCTATTTAGGGCATTACTTACATCAACCGCAGCACCCTGAAGAGATTTTTTATATTTAAATACTACATGTACAATAGAAAAGTTTGGAACATTTGTTGATGTTATTTCATAAACATTACTTAAAGTTCCCATTTCTTTTTCTATTGTTTTTGATACTGTATTTGCTACAACATCGGCACTAGCACCTGGAACTGTTGTGAATATGACAACTTCAGGGCGGTTTGAATCAGGAAATAGGTTTTTTGGCATTTTAATAAGCCCAATAACCCCAAATACAAACATTGCCAAGATAATAGCCCATAAAAAGTGGCTTCGTTTATAAAAATATTCAAACATTTTTTATCCTTTTAACTAAGTATATGAGTGTATGGGTATATGGGTGGATGAGTTGATAGATTGTTACTCTTTTACTCATTCACTCATCCTCCCATTTGCTATTTTTACAGGATATCCTGCTTTTATTTTTAATAATATATCAGGATTTGCTTTTAGTAATAGTTTGTGGCCTAAATTTTCTTTAATAACAACTCCTTCATTTCCGGCTGCTATTATATGAACTTTTATAGGATTTCCTTTTGTGTTAAAAACATAGCTTTTTCCATTGATTGTAAGTATTGTATTAAATGGTACAAGGGTTGCATTTCCGTCAAAAGTTACAACTTTTATATTTATCTTTTCTCCAGGAATTAAAGAAGTGTCTTTTACATCTGCTTTATATACTGGAATACCATTAAATGTTGAATGAAGAGGGATTAATTTATAAGTTTTGTTTTTGTAAATAATTTCTTTATAATTTTTTGCTAGTGGAATAAATAGATAATTTCCTTTATCTGAAGAAATTTTTAAGATAGGTTTTCCTTGAAATACATTATCTCCTTTATTTAAAAATTTTGCACTTACAATTCCATTTACAGGTGATTTAATTTCAGCATAAGTTAAATCATTTAAAATTGTTTTTTTATCTTCTTTTAAAGAATTTAGTTTTGCTTCATCTGATTTTAATTTTGCTTTTGCAAAAGCGATTTTTGATTTTTCTATGTTAAATTGTTCAATACTTGCCATATTTGCTTTAAGAAGTTTTTTTGTTCTTGCGTGATTACTGATTAAAGTTTCAATATTAATTTTATCTGCATCAATAACATCTTTTAAAGCATTTATTTGGGAATCAATGTTATTTAAATTGGCTTTTAGTTTTGTGTCATCTATTTTTACAACGCTTTGTCCTTTTGCAACATAGCTTCCAAGAGGTGCTACACATTTGATTTTTCCGGCAAATTTTGAATTTATAATAATATTTTTTGAGTTTTTAACTATGGCTAAATAGTTAAGTGTTGTTACTATATGGCCTTCTTTTGGAGTTATGGCTTTTAATCTTAAAGGATAGATAGTTGCTGTTTTTGTATGTGCATCTTCTGCCTTTCTTTTTTTTACAAGGGCAATTGCAGCTAATATTAAAACAATAACGATAACTAAAGCAATTCCTATTTTTATACCTTTTTTCATTTAAAAATCCTTTCTAAGTTATTTCCGTAAATAAATGCAAGATTTGCAAGTAATGTATTTTTTGTTGCTATTAAATTTGCTAAAGAAGCTTTTGCATCTGCTAGGTTATCTTCATAAGTTAAATATTCATCAACTGTCATTGAATTTTCTTCAAAAGCCGTTTTTGCATCTTTTAAAAGCTCTTCTTTTAAAGTAATAGAATTTTCAGTTAAATTGATTGCTTTTTTAATCTCTTTAAGAGAGGAATTTATTTTCATAACTTGGGCATTTAAATCTTTTAGTGTTTTTTGTATTTCTAAGTTTGATTTAATATCTTGAATTTGGGCATTTTCAATATTTGCATCTTTTGTTTTATCAAAAATATTCCAATTCATATAAATCCCTATACTTGCGAAGTTTTGGGCTAAATGATTATCATTGTTATAAGCTTTTGCAAAAGCTCTGTAACCTTGTGCTTTTAGCATAAAGCTTGGATAATTTTTATCTTTTGCAGCTTTTAGGGCATATTCATTAGCCTTTTTTACTTCTTCAAGCGGTTTTAGAGCTAAAAAGTTTTTTGGTTTTATATTATAAGTTTCAAATTTTATAGGTTGAGTAATTTTGATTTTAGTAAGTTGGTAAATTGCTGCTTTTGTAGTATCTATAGCAGAATAAGTATCTGTTATTTTTATTTTTATTTGATTTAAGGCATCTTTAAGTCTTAAAAGTTTGAATTTTGGAATACTCCCTGCATTTACTCCTACTTCAATTGCTTTTAGGGTTGTATTTATTGAATTTTCTTTTTGAATAAGAGCGTTTTTTAGGGAAAAAAGATAATTTAATTTGCTTAAATATGTAACAAGAAGTGCTTCTCTTTTAAGTAAATTTAGCTTTTTTTGATACTCTTTTGCTGTTATTAAATGAGAAATTTTATCTTTATTGTCATAAATTTCTTTTACAAAAAGAGGCATTGATGCTAAAAATCCAACTTTTGTAATATTTTGTGAAAACCAGTATCCGCCTTTTTCTGCGCCTATTTTTTGACTGACTGTAGGAGGCATTGGCTTTATACTTGTTGGAGAGCTGAAATGCTCAGTGTTTGCAAAAACATTTAGTTTTGGAAACAGACTTCCTATTATCTCTTTTTTTTGTGTTTTCATTTGTTTAACGGCAACAGAATCTATTTTGCTCTCTGGTGCTTTTTTAATTGCTTCAAACAGATTTGTTATTTCTCCTGCATTTAAGGCAATTAAAGCCGTGCTTAAAATCAGTAGCTTTTTCATTTTATTCCTTTGAAATGGCTTTTAAAATTTTTTTATATATGGAATTAGCTATAGGTTGAATATTTGTTTCAACTGGGATATTGATATATTTTGATATTTTTTCTCTTAAATGTTCAGTAGTTTGATTCATTATAAGAGCACTTATTATCATAAGTTGTATAGTAAAAGGATTGTCTATTTCAAAGATATCTTTTTTTATTCCTTCTTCAAGAATAGATACCAATTTACTAAATACATTCAA
>JALUWM010000160.1 GCA_027019465.1 Campylobacterales bacterium | reverse complement strand
TACTATATTCATATTATTTAACAAAAATTTAGCATTTTTGTTTTTACATACTATGTTTGTCAATAACTTTTTATAAAATTTAGGTTGTGATTTGATATCATTAAAATTATTATCAGGGACATCATATGTAAATACAATAGAATTTTTTGTAATTTTTTTAGAAATTGTAGTAACATGTGTTATACCAGCAAAAGCGAATACTATTATAAATAAACTTAAGAATATTTTTTTCATTAATTTCCTTTAATTGAATTTTAATAATTATAACATAAAATTATATTAAATTAAAATAAAGGTATTTTATGAATATTTCATTAGTTTTAGGTGGTGGAGGAGCCAGGGGATATGCTCATATAGGAATTATAGAAGAATTAAAATCTCAGGGTTTTGAGATAAAAAGTATTGCCGGAACTTCTATGGGCGCTGTTATAGGAGGATTAGAGGCTTGTGGAAAGCTTGATAATTATAAAAAGTGGGTTACAAGCTTAGATTTTTTGGATATTTTTAGGTTTTTAAAATCTCCATTTAAACTTGATGGTAATAAAATTTTTAAAAAAGTAAAAGAACTTACTAAAAACGATTATAAAATAGAGGATTTGCCCATAAAATTTACTGCTGTTGCTACCGATTTGACTAAAAAAAGAGAAGTATGGTTTCAAAAAGGTGATCTATTTAAGGCAATGCAAGCTTCTTCTTCGATTCCGGGAGTATTTGATCCGGTGATTTTAAATAAAAGAATATTAGTTGATGGAGGGGTTCTTAATTTAATGCCAATAGCCCCTGTAATGAGTGATTTGAATGATTTAATTGTTGCTGTTGATTTATATGCACCTGAAAGAGAGCTTGCTTTTAAACTCTCTAAAGAAGCGACAGATACCCAAAATATTTTAAAAAATATATGGTCAAAGATATTTACCGAAAAAGAAAATACTGTAAATCAGTCAATAGATTTAATGATGGATGTAATTTATAGATATAGAAAAGCCGAATATATTGCTGATATTCAAGTAGATGTTCCAAAAAATATTGCTGACTGGTATGAATTTCATAAAGCACCCACATTAATAGAGATAGGAAAATATTTAGCAAGAGAAGCTATTGAAAAAGCTAAAAAAAGAGGAATTTTAAAAATTCAAAATGGTAAATTAAAAAAAGGAGATTTGGTATAATTTTAAAAAAAGGATAAAAATGCAAAAAGTTCATACTTCAAATGCACCTGAGGCAATAGGTCCATATTCTCAGGCTATTAAAGTAGGAAATATGATATTTACTTCTGGACAAATTGCTTTAACTCCTAAGGGAGAATTTTTAGATGCAGATATCAAAGTTCAGACAAAACAGGTTTGTGAAAATCTAAAAGCTGTTTTGAGTGCTGCTGGAAGCGATATCAAAAATGTTATAAAAACAACTATATTTTTGGCAGATATAAATGATTTTGCAGCTGTTAATGAAATTTATGGAGAATATTTTTCTCATAAACCAGCAAGAAGCACGGTAGCTGTAAAAGAGCTTCCAAAAGGAGCTAAAGTAGAGATTGAAACTATTGCTGTAATTTCTTAAAAAAATCTTAATTTAAGGTATTTTTAAGATTTTGCTGGTAATATTTCATCCTAAAACCAGACTAAAGGGTTAAAATATGTATGCAGTAATTAAACATGGTGGAAAACAATATAAAGTTCATCAGGGAGATATTTTAGAATTAGATAGAATTGAAGGTGTTGAACCTAAAAGTACTATCGAAATAAATGAAGTGATTTTGGTAAAAGGTGACGATATTAAAATCGGTTCTCCTGTAGTTGAGGGGGCAAAAGTAGTTCTTGAAGTTATTAATGAAGCAAGAGGTAAAAAAGTAGTAATCTTCAAAAAAAGAAGAAGAAAAGACTCTAAAAGAAAAAGAGGTTTCAGAAGAGACTTAACAAGAGTTGTAGTTAAAGAAATTCAAGCGTAATTAAGGAGCAGTAATGGCACATAAAAAGGGACAGGGGTCAACCCAGAATAACAGAGATTCAGCTGGTAGAAGATTAGGCGTTAAAAAATTCGGAGGAGAATTTGTAAAGGCTGGAAATATTATCATTAGACAAAGAGGAACAAAAGTTCATCCTGGAAATAATGTAGGACTTGGAAAAGACCATACTATTTTTGCTTTGGTTGACGGATATGTGAAATTTGAAATCAAAGACAAAGCAAGAAAAAAAGTTTCAGTTTATCCTACAAACGATTAATCCTTTCTCTTTTCTTTTTGATACAATTTCAATATTCTTTGTTAAATGGTGTATTTGTTATTAGTTATTTGTAAATATATTAGCGCAAATATAATTTAACAGACAAATAACAAATATACCAATAACTAATACACTATTAAAGGGTTTTAAAATGTTTGTTGATAATATAAAATTAAATGTAAAATCCGGCAAAGGCGGTGCGGGGTGTGTGAGTTTTAGACGCGAAAAGTTTGTGGCAAAAGGAGGACCTGACGGAGGGGATGGTGGAAAAGGTGGAAATATTATAATTGAATGTGATAATAATACAAATACTTTGTCTCATTTTAAAGGTAAAAAAATCTTAAAAGCTAAAAACGGTCGTCCAGGTGAGGGTAGAAAAAAACATGGGGCAAATGGGGAAAATTTGATTTTGAAAGTTCCAGAAGGTACTGTAATAAAAGATGCCAATACGGGTGAAATTTTACTTGATATGAAAAAATCAGGTGAAAGAAAAGTATTGCTTGAAGGCGGAAGAGGTGGGCTTGGTAATTGGCATTTTAAAGGTCCTAGACGTCAGGTCCCTAGATTTGCGCAACCAGGAGAAGAAGGAAAAGAACTTGAAATTGTAATGGAACTTAAATTAATAGCGGATGTGGGGTTAGTAGGATTTCCAAATGCTGGTAAATCAACTCTTATAAGTGCACTAAGTAATGCAAGACCGGAGATTGCAAATTATGAATTTACAACAATTACTCCTAAACTTGGTGTTGTAAAGATTGATGAATACAGAAATTTTGTAATGGCAGATATTCCGGGAATCATTGAAGGGGCTCACGAGGGGAAAGGTCTTGGGTTACAATTTTTACAACATATTGAAAGAACAGAAATTATTTTGTATGTGATTGATTTAGCTTCAGGTAAAGAGCCTTTTTATCAGTTTGAAACACTTAAAAAAGAGCTTGCAAATTACAGTGAAAAATTATCAAAAAGAGATTATGCCATTGCTTTAAATAAAATAGATGTAGTAGATATCAAAAAAGTAGAGGAATTTTTTGAAAAATTAAATATAAAACCAAGCGAGCCGAAATATGGTGCAAAAGCGGATATTCCTTGTTATTTTGATGAAAAGACATTTATTTTACCTATAAGTGGTGCTAGCACAATCAATTTAGAACCTTTAAAATTTGCCTTAGCCGATATGATAGAAAAAAGTAAAGAAAATGAAGATTAAAAGAATTGTTTTTAAAGTAGGGACGGCTACTCTTTATGAAAATGGAGAATTATCTAAAAGAGTTGATGAAATTGTTAAGCTTTTAAGTGAGCTTAATAAAGAATATGAAATCATTTTGGTTAGTTCAGGTGCTGTAGGGGCCGGATATACAAAATGTCCTCTTGATAAAACACTTCTTCCTAATAAACAGGCCCTAGCGGCAATAGGGCAGCCTCTTTTAATGAGAGAATATAAATCAAGATTTAATAAATACTGTGTAACGGTGGCTCAGGTTTTACTTACAGCGGCTGATTTAGATTCTAGAAAAAGAACCAATTATGCCAAGAAAATGATAGATGTTTTACTTCAAAACAGAGTTATTCCTATTGTAAATGAAAACGATTCTGTTTCTGTTGAAGAGATACTTTTTGGAGATAATGACCAGTTAAGCGCTTATGTGACTTACTATTTTGGTGGAGATTTACTTATAATGCTAAGCGATATAGACGCTTTTTATACGGATAATCCAAAAACAAATAAAAATGCAAAACCTATAAAAATAGTAAATGAAATAAAAGATGAGTGGCTGGAGCAAAAATGTGATCCAACTGATAAATTTGCTACAGGCGGAATTGTTACGAAATTAAAAGCTGCAAAATTTTTGCTTGATAGAAATTTAAGTATGTTTTTAACAAACGGAAATAATTTAAAAACTGTTAGAGAAATTTTAAAAGGAAATCAAACAAGCGGAACTCTTTTTTCTAAGGAGCAAAAATGAAAGCGGTTGCAACTAATAGAAAAGCATATCACGATTATGATATTTTTGATAAATATGAAGCGGGGATTGAGTTAAAGGGCAGTGAAGTAAAAGCCCTTAGAAAAGGAAGGGCAAATTTAAAGGATTCTTTTGTAAAAATACAAAACGGAGAAGCTTATTGGATTCAAGGTCATATAAGTAATCTTGATACAACATATGCGGCATTTAGACACGATGAAAAAAGGCCTAGAAAACTTCTTTTACATAAAGATCAAATAGCAAAACTTGCTGGATATACAAGTGAGAGAGGTTATACTCTTGTGCCTTTGAAACTCTATTTTAACAAAAGAAACAAAGCAAAACTTGAAATTGCCGTTGCAAAAGGAAGACAGCTTCACGATAAAAGACATGCCCTAAAAGAAAAAGAGCTAAAAAGAGAAGCTCAGGCTGCTATGAAGCGTTTTGGTTTTTAACAAATATCACTAAATACCGATTTTACTCCTGATTTAAATAAATTTTTAATTTCTTTTTTTTCATTTACAGTATATACACTTATATTTATTTTGTTTTTAATTAAATCTTTTAGATAAATATTATTTGCCATTTTTATTGAAATATTATAATTGCTTGTTTCAAATTCTTTTAAATATTCAATAATATTATTTCGTTTTTTTTTATCTAAAAGGGCTACTGAGAGATTCCTATTAAGTTTTTTAAGATTTTTTAAGTGATAATGATGAAACGATGAAAAAAGAATTCTATTTTCTTTTCCTTTTATTTCGAAAAGTAGTTTTTCTAAATCCATTTTTGGAGATTTGATTTCTATATTTATTGGTTTTTTAATAATTTTCAGAGCTTCGTTAAGAGTTGGAATTTTTTGTTTTTTTATTTTTTCTATATTTTTTTGTGTTAGAAATTTTTTTGTTTGAAAAGGGTCTTTTTTCAAAAACCATTCTCCAAAATTATATTCTTTTAGTTCTTCAAGAGTAAGTTCATTTATTAATTTATTAATATTGAAATTTGAAGTTCTTTTTGGGTTATCGTCATGGATTATCACAATTTCCTCATTTTTTGTAAGTTGTATATCAAATTCAATAAAGTCACAATTTGTTGCTTTTTCAAAAGCTATTAGTGTATTTTCCGGATAAAAATATCTATTCCCGCGATGAGCTGCAATTAAGTGCAGCTTTTTAAAATTATTCCAAAACATTATGAATTAATAAGTTCTTTTAAATCTTCTAAAACTTTTTTGGCATGACCTTTAGCACGCACTTTTTTATATTCTTTTACTATTTCTCCATCTGGATTTATTATAAAAGTTGAGCGGATAACTCCTTCATACTCTTTTCCATACATTTTTTTTATTCCCCAAGCACTGTAAGCTTTTAGAACTTTTTTTTCTTCATCGCTTAAAAGAGTGACATCTAAATCCTGTTTTTCAATAAAATTGCAGTGCTTTTTAGGAGAATCAGGACTAATTCCTAAAACAATGGCGTTTTCATTCTCAAATTCATCTAAAAGTGCGCTGAATTCTTTAGCCTCTGTTGTGCATCCTGGAGTGTTGTCTTTTGGATAAAAATATAAAATTATCCATTTACCTTTTAAGTCTCTAAGACAGATTTCAACCCCATCTTGGTTTGGAAGACAAAAATCAGGTGCTTTCATTAAATCTCCTTTTTAATTAATTATATCAAAAATATGCCGATATAATAAGGTATAATTACAGATAATAAAAATTTAAAAGGGGAATTTATGAATTTTTTAAGTCGCTTAAGTATTAAAAGTAAGGTTTTATTAATTGTTTTTATGTCTTTGGCTATGGTTTTTTATTTTGTGGCAAAAGAGCTTGTAACTCATTTTGAGTTTGAAAAAAATAAAGTAAAACTTGAAACTCTTATTGATCTTAGTGAAGATTTAAGTGCTCTTATACAAGAAACTCAAGAAGAAAGAGGTGCAAGTGCCGGATATCTTGGAAGCCACGGTAAAAAGTTTTCTATAATACTTCCAAAACAAAGAATGTTAACTGATAAAAAAATCAATATTTTAAAAGAAGAATTAAGTAAAATCGATTTTGCTAAATTTCCTCCAAAATTAAAAGAAGAAATTAATAAATTGATGGTTTATCTTAACAAACTTCCTGATATTAGGAACAAAGTTACAAATTTTGAACTTACAGTTCCGCAGGAAGTTAAATGGTATACAAAAATGAATGCACAGATTTTAAAAATTATAGGACTGACAGCGACATATTCGCCAAATGAAAAAATTGCTATGGATTTAGCCTCTTATACCAGTTTTCAAAAAGCAAAAGAAAGAGCTGGTATTGAAAGAGCGGTTTTAAGTGCAACATTTGGAGCTGATAAATTTTTGCCTGGAATGTATACTAAATTTATTAGTCTTGTAGCTCAACAAAAAGCATTTATTAATGATTTTTTAACATTTGCAAATCCTGAAATGAAAAAAATGTATTTTTCTATTATTCAAAAACCTTGTTTTAAAGAAGTTGATAAAATGAGAGCAATTGCTGTGTCTCATCATACAACAGGTAATTTTAATGTAGATGCTGTTTATTGGTTTAAAACTATTACAAAAAAAATAAATTATTTAAGACAGATAGATAAAAATATTGCAAAAATAACTAAAAGGGATTTAAATTCAATTCATGACAGTGCAATTATTGATTTTATTATAGGAACTATTATTGCCATAATTATTATTTTTCTTTCTTATTTAATAGTAAGATCTTTTTCTATACAGCTTAACAGTCTTAAAAATTTAATTTTAATGATAGCTGAGAATAGAGACCTTTCTCTTGATATCAGAATTTATGATCATGATGAATTTGGAGAAATTAGAAAAGCTTTAAGAGAATTTTTAGGAAATCTTCATGAGGTTATGATAAGAGCCACTAGTTCATCTACAGAAAATAAAAATGTTTCAAATAATTTGCAAAAAACATTTGATTTAATTATTAAAAATACAAATGAAGAAACAAAAATAGTTACCGATACGGTTAAAAAAGCTGATGATGTTAAAAATATTTTAGAAGAAGATGTGGAAGATTCAAATGAAGTTAAAAATTCTATAATAACAGCAAATAATAATTTAAAAAATGCTGTTTTGATTATAGAAGATACTGTAAAGGGTATTCAAAATAATTCAGAAAATGAATTTGAACTTGCTAATAAACTTCATCAGTTATCTCAGGATGCAGAACAGGTTAAAGATGTTCTTGTTGTTATAAAAGAGATTGCAGAGCAGACAAATCTTCTTGCACTTAACGCTGCAATAGAAGCCGCAAGAGCAGGTGAGCATGGTAGAGGTTTCGCAGTTGTTGCAGATGAAGTTAGGAAGCTGGCTGAGAGAACTCAAAAAAGTCTTGGTGAAATAGATGCAACTATTAATATTATTGTACAGTCAATTAATGGAGCAAGTAATGATATGAATAATAATATAGAAAATGTAAAAATTATTACAGATAAAACAGTTGATGTTCAACAAAAAATAGAAAGTGTTTCATCTGAAATGAATCTAGTTGTCGGAAAAGTTGAACAAAATGTTGAAAATATTGAAGATATAGTAAAAGAGATTGAGATGTTTATTGCACAAATTCACAGTATAGAAAAAATTTCTACAAATAACGGAGAAAATATTCTTAAAAATAAAAGTGTAATTGATAGAATATCACAACTTGCCGATGAACTTTTAGAAGAAATTAAACAATTTAAGATATAAAAAAACCTCATTAAGAGGTTTTATTTGTCATAATGACCTTTTTTAGATAAATATCCAAGATAAATAAGAACAAATCCATCCATTAAGAAGCTAACTCCTACAATAATTCCAACTGTAAAAGGTGCGCTAAAAGGCCATCCTATAATCATAATAATCCCTAAAATAAAGCTTAGAGTTCCATTTAATACTGAAAGCCACCAACCTTTTAAAGGTTTTAAATCAAGTCCCATTTGAAATGAAGCAAAAGCGTCAAAGAAGAAGTATGCTGCAAGTAAAATAGCAACTGCTGCAATACCGCTAATTGGCCATATTAAAAGTAAAATACCTGTAATTAAAAGCATAATAACCTTAAACCAAGCCCCGGCACTATTTTTGTGTGCTTTAAATGTTGTGTAAGCTTGAATAATCCCCACTGAAATAAATAAAGCTCCTAAGAAAATAACAAAAGCCACACTTCCGGCTACTGGTTTTACAATAGCTAAAATTCCTGCAATAACTAAAAGAATTCCTGCAATAATAGAGAGTGTTCCAAATTCTTTTAATTTTTCTTTGTCTATGTTGTTTGTGATAAACATTTTTTTCTCCTTTTTGATTTTTATCAATAGGAATTATAACTCTTTTTAACTAAATAAGTCAAGTAAATTGAGTGAAGTAATATAAAGAAAGAGGAGAAAATTAATTATCTATTGGCAGACCTTTGGTTGGAAGTTCTTTGATAAACCAAGCAAGTCCATTTTTATTAAGTTCATACATAAATGGACGTGCTTTAAACTCTTCCATATTTTTTACGCCTGGTTCAAACCATGTTTTTGTAGCTATCATTTTAGCTCCAATCATTGCAGGTACTCCTGTGGTGTAGCTTACGCATTGAGCTCCAACTTCTCTAAATGCACATTGATGGTCGCAGATGTTATAGATATAATATCTTTTTAACTCTTTGTTTTTATATCCGGTAGCAACAACTCCTATATGAGTTTGTCCTTTTGTTCTTTCTCCAAGACTTGCTGGGTCTGGAAGAACTTTTTTTAGAAATTCCATAGGAGAAATTTCACATCCTTTACAAACTTCTATTGGTTTAATATCTGTCATTCCTACATTCTCAAGAGCATTTAAATGCCATAAATAATTATCGCTAAAGGTCATAAAAAATCTTGCTTTTTTAATTGAAGGGAAATTTTTAGTAAGACTTTCAAGCTCTTCATGATATAAAAGATAACTTGGATACTCTCCAACTCCTGGATATTCCCATTTAAATTTTACACTCATAGGCTCTATTTCTCTCCACTGGCCGTTTTCGTAATATTTTCCTTTTTGTGTAATCTCTCTTATATTAATCTCAGGATTGAAATTTGTAGCAAAAGGATATCCGTGATCTCCCGCGTTGCAATCTAAAATATCAAGTGTCTCTATTTCATCAAGCAGCTCCTGGGCAATAAAAGCCGTAAATACATTTGTAACTCCCGGGTCAAATCCACTTCCAAGCAGTGCCATAAGTCCCGCTTTTTTAAATTCTTCATCTTTTGCCCATTGTTCCTTATATTCAAACTTAGCCTCTTCCGGATGCTCGTAATTTGCCGTATCCACATAATGAGCCCCGGCTTTTAAACAAGCATCCATAATTGCTAAATCCTGGTAAGGAAGCGCTACATTTAAAACAATTTCACTTTTTGTATTTTCAATTAATTTTGCAGTAGCATCAACATCCATTGCGTCTATTTGATATGTTTTAATATCAACTCCAAGTCTTTCTTTAATGTCTTTTGCTATTGCATCGCATTTAGATTTAGTTCTGCTAGCTAAAACTATATTTTCAAAAACATAACTGTTCATTGCAGCTTTAAATGTTGCAACCCTGCTAACTCCACCGGCTCCGATAATTAATAAATTTGCCATTTTAATTCCTTTTTTTAAGATATTTTTCAATTGACTTTGGATTCTTTCTTAAATCTAAAATAGCTACTATATAAATTATTTTTTCTTTTTTATTGCAATCATAATATATTCCAAATGGAAATTTTTTGCTAGTCATTCTATGAAATCCAAATATTTTTTGATGTAAACATCCGTAAAATTCTAGCATTTTTATTTCACTTAAGATAATATCAATAAAATAAGTACCTAATCCTTCTTTTTGAGTTTCGTAAAATTCATATGCAATTTCTAAATCATTTTTGGCATATTCAGTTATTCTTACTTGAAAATTCATTTTTTATTTCTTCTAAACTATAAAGCTTTTTATTTTTATAATCTTTTCTTTTTTCTAAAATTTCTTTATGCCAGGATGGAGAATTTATTTCAAGTTCATTTAACAACTCTTCCATTAAAAATATTTTTTCTTCTGTTTTTAAGGTTTTAATATCAATCATTTTTACTCCTTAATTTCAATTACTTTAATTGGAAGCCCCTCTTGTTCCATCTCTTCAAAAAAAGGTTTTGCGTCGAATTCTTCCACATTGTGAACACCCTCAGCCCACCAAATCTTTTTAGCCATCAGTTTACATCCTATAATTGCTGGGACTCCTGTAGTGTAACTTACACAATGAGCTCCTGTTTTGGCTATTGCTTTTTCGTGGTTACAGATGTTATAGATGTAATATTTTTTCTTAACTCCATCTTTCATACCTTCTGCAATAACGCCTATATTAGTTTGACCTTTATAGTTTTTAACCAATTCCTGAGGGTCTGGAAGAATTTTTGCTAAAAATTGTAAAGGAGAAATTTCGCAATTTTCGCAAATTTTTATAGGATTTATATCAAACATTCCTACATTTTTTAAGACGTTGAAATGATATAAATATTTATCGCTAAAACACATAAAAAATCTGGCTCTTTTTATTTTTGGGAAATGTTTAACTATACTTTCAAGTTCTTCGTGCCAAATTAAAATACTGGTAGCATCTCCACATTCTGGGTAGGAGTGTTTTGTTTTAATTTCAAAAGGTTTTGTTGTTTTCCATTCTCCGTTTTCATAATATTTTCCGGGAAGATTAAGCTCTCTTAGATTTATTTCAGGGTCAAAATTTGTAGCAAAATGTCTTCCGTGTTCTCCAAAATTACAATCATAAATATCCACGCTTTCTATTTCATCAAACAGATATTGGTTAGCGTATTTTACCATTATAGAAGTAACGCCCGGGTCAAATCCGCATCCAAGAAGTGCTAATGTTTTTGCTTTTTTAAATTCTTCATTTAATGCCCATTGCAAATCATAGTAAGTATCCGGATTATCTTCTGTTTCCGCTAAGGCGGTATCAAGATAAGCTGTGCTTGTTTTAATGCAGGCTTTCATAATAGGGATATTTTGATAAGGTAAAGCTACATGACAGACTATGTCTATGTTTTCTTTTTTTATTAAATCTATTACATTCTCTTCTTTATTTGCATCAAGGGAATAAGTTTTAATATCAACGCCTAAATTTTTTTTAATATCTTTTGCTATTAAATCACATTTGCTTTTAGTTCTGCTGGCCAAAATAATTTTTTCAAAAGTATCTAAATTTTTGGCCGCTTTAAATGCTGCTACTCTTCCAACACCTCCGGCTCCGATTATTAATAAGTTTGCCATTATTCTCCTTTTTTGATAATTATATCAATTTTCCTTTTGATTTTAATCAATGAGGGCTAGATTAAAATGTAGTATAATTATAAAAAAAGGTTTTTTATGAAAATATCTTTAATTCAGCAAGAATTTAAAGGTAGTAAAAAAGCTACACTTTCTCATACTCTTTCAATGATAGAAAAAGCAAATGGAGAGCTTGTTATTTTGCAAGAGCTTCACCAAAATGAATATTTTTGCAAAAGTGAAGATACTAAATATTTTTCTTATGCAGAAAATTTTAATGAAGATGTTAAATTTTGGGCAAATGTCAGCAAAGAAAAAAATATAGTTTTAGTAACATCTTTATTTGAAAAGGTAATGGATGGGATTTATTATAATACCGCTGTTGTTTTTGATAAAGGTAAAATTGCCGGTAAATACAGAAAAACTCATATTCCAGATGACCCCGGATTTTATGAGAAATTTTATTTTACCCCGGGAGATGAAATTAAACCTATTGATACAAGCATAGGAAGGCTTGGAGTTTTGGTCTGTTGGGACCAGTGGTATCCCGAGGCCGCTAGAATTATGGCGCTAAAAGGGGCTGAGATTTTAATTTATCCAACAGCTATAGGGTGGCTTATGTGTCCAGAAATAAGAAAAGATGAACTTTGTGAAAAAGAAAATACACTTAAAGAAAAAGAGAAGATGTTAAATGCCTGGCTTAGTGTCCAAAAAGGTCACGCAGTAGCAAATGGCGTTTATGTAGTAGCTGTTAACAGAGTGGGAAAAGAAAAAGATGAAAGCGGTGTATTAGGCGGAATTGAATTTTGGGGGAATAGTTTTATTTTTGGACCGCAAGGTGAAGAAATTGTAAGAATTGGAATGGAAGAAAAAGTTATTAATGCCGATATTGATTTAAAAAGAGCAAAAGAGATAAGAAAAATTTGGCCTTTTTTTAGAGACCGAAGGATTGAAATTTATGAATGTATTAAAAATCGTTATTGTTAGTCTTTTTTTTGTAAGACTTTTTGCTGTTAATTTATATGTTCCTAAGGATTTTGCAAATATCAATATTAAAGATATTAATATAAAAACATATAAATCAAAAAAAGAGATTAATTTTAGTAATTCTCTTGTAATGTTAAGCTATAACGATTTACCATATATTTTTGAAAAAAATTTAGAAATCATTACTCCCATAGGGGAAGTTAAAGAGTATATCTTAACACATAATAAACCTCTATGCAAAGTTAGAAAAGTTATTAATCTGGATTTTGCATCTAAAATTTTACTTGATAAGTGTGATAGAAATTATACAGCTATAAGAGGTGATTTTAAAAATTTTTTAGCACACAAGGCAGATGCTGTTATCTATCCTGAAGGTTTAGAAAGGGCAGATATATTTGATTTTCCTTTAAAATTATACGGGATTGATTTTAACAGATATTTTATTGTTGGTAGTAAAAATTTTATTAAGAAAAATTATAAAAAAATAGAAAAATTAAATTATAAATTTGAAAACAGTTTTGATTTTAGAAAAGATTTGATTTATAAAACTCTATTTATAAGTAGTTTGTATTTAAACAAACATATAAATTTTAATAAAATATTATTTGAAAATTATAAATTAGTAAAAGAGAAGAATAAAAAAACAATTATTGTAAATATTACGAATTGGCCTCCTTTTACTATGTATTCTAATGGCAAAATTTATGGAATAGGTGTTGACTTTTGGAAATTGATAGCAAAAAAAGCTCATATAAAATATGATTTTAAAATAATAAAGTCTTGGAATAAAGTATTAAATGATATTAAAACAAAAAAAACTGATATATATGTGGCTACATCAGCTACCCCTGATAGAAAAAAATATGCTTTGTTTAGCAAACCTTATGCAAGTTTTCCTCTTGGAATTATATGTAGAAATGATGAAAATTTTAATTCTATAAATGATATAAAATCAATTGCTGTTGGGAAAAATTTTACTGCTGAAAAATTAATGAAAAAATATTATCCTAATTTAAATTATATAGAAACAAAACATACTTTCCAGGCCTTAACTTTGGTTAAAAATAAAAAAGCCCAGTGTGCTGTGGATATTTTGCCTGTAATGCTTTGGACTATTAGTAAAAATCATTTAATGAATTTGCAGCTTGCTTTTAAAACTCCTTTTAAATTTAATGTTCAGATGATGGTTAGAAATGATTATCCTGAATTAATTGCAAAAATAAATAAAGTTATTGATGAAATAACTCCTCAGCAAAAAGAGAGAGTAATAAATACTTATTTAAAAAGTATTGTTATAGAACAAAAGCATAACATAAATAAATATTTATTATTGATAATTATTGTAGTTGTTTTTATTGTTTTAATTCTTTTTTACATAAATAGACAAAAATTTAAAAAGGTAAAAAAAGAAGCTATGTATGATGAACTTACCGGAATTTTAAATAGACGTGGAATTGATGTTAAAGTAAAAGATATGGAAGATAAAGGTTCTATACTGTTTTTTGATATAGACCATTTTAAACAGGTTAATGATACTTACGGACATGAATTTGGAGATTATGTATTAAAAGAACTTGGTAAAATATTAAAACAATATTTTAGAAAAAGTGATATTGTAGGAAGATGGGGAGGAGAGGAATTTATAGCAATTTTACCAAATACCGAATATAAAGATGCTTTAATAGTAGCTGAAAAATTAAGACAAATTATAGAAAAATATAATTTTAAAGGTAAAAATATTACAGTTTCTATAGGAATTAGTGAATATAAAGGAAATTTAGAAGAAAATCTTAAAAAAGCCGATGAAGCTTTGTATGAAGCAAAAAATAACGGAAGAAATCAAATCAAAGGAAAACAATGAAAGTATCACCAAGTATTTTAAGTGCAGATTTTGGAAATTTGGCCAATGATGTAAAAAAAGTTAGTTTAGCAGGGGCTGACTTTATTCATTGTGATATAATGGATGGGCATTTTGTTCCAAATATGACAATGGGACCTATGATTATTGAAGCAGTAAAAAAAGCTACAGATGTGCCTCTTGATATTCATTTTATGGTTGAAGATATTCCTTTTTTTATTGATATGTATAAACATTTAGAACCTGAATTTATAACTTTTCATATAGAAGAAGAAAAGCATATAAATAGAGTTATTCAAAAAATAAGAAATTTAGGAATTAGACCGTCTGTCGCATTAAATCCGGCAACTCCTGTATGTTTATTAGAATATATTGTGGCTGATGTTGATATGGTTTTACTTATGAGTGTAAATCCTGGATTTGGAGGACAGAAGTTTATTCCAAGCGTAATTGATAAAGTAAAAGAGTTAAGAAAATTAGCTGAAAGAAAAAATCCTGATTTATTAATAGAAATTGACGGAGGGGTTAATGATAAAAACGCTCCCTTACTAAAAAAAGCCGGGGCTGATATTTTGGTGGCCGGGAGTTATGTATTTAAACATAAAAGTTATGAAGAAGCTATAAAGGCTCTTAGGTGAGAGTAAAAATATGCGGGATAACTAATTATGAAGATGCCGCCCTTGCCTGTGATTTTGGGGCGGATGCACTTGGATTTGTAACATATCCTAAATCTCCAAGATTTATAAAACCAGAAGAAATAAAAAAAATAATTGATAAACTTCCGCCTTTTGTTACGAAGACTATTCTTTTTGTAAATGTTAAGAGTGATTATGTAAATGAAATTATGGCTTATACAAAAGCCAATTTGGCTCAGATTCATTTCAAAGCGGATGAAGAGTTTTATAAAAAGCTGGATTGTAAATATGTAAAAGTTATAAGAGCAAAATCAAAAGATGATGTTTATAAAATAAATGAATATAGAATTGTTGATGCTTTTGTGCCGGAATTTGGGGGAAGTGGTAAAAGATTGCCTCTTGAGTGGTTTATGGATGAAGATAATTCAAAAATTATTCTAGCAGGAGGATTAAATCCTGAGAATGTATTTGAAATTGGAAGATATGGATTTTACGGGGTTGATGTAAGCAGTGGAGTTGAAGAGAAACCCGGCAAAAAAGATAAACGCAAACTCAGAAAATTTATTGAACTTGCAAAATACGGCCTTAGGTGCGGATGATGAAAGCGTTTATATTAAAAAAAATAGCCGATTCTTTAAAAACAAAAAAACTAATAAAAAAAACATTTAGAGTTGATGAAAATCTTATTTTAATGCAGTTTGATGAAGATAGATTCTATTTTGATTTAACAAAAGGGAGCGGTGATATTTATATTAATATTGATTATCCGCTAGTAAAAAAGTTTAAAGCCCCGTTTGATATAGCTCTTGAAAAAAAATTTACAAAAGCTTTGATTTTAGATGTTAAGGCTAAAGAGAGAATTTTGACTATTAAAGCAAAAAATCAAAATAATTTTAAAAGTGAAGTTGTTAAAATTAGATTTGAATTTACAGGAAGATATACAAATGCTATTATTTTAAATGAAAATGATGAGGTTATTGAAGCTTTAAGGCATATAAATGAAAATCTCTCAAGCAGAATTGTAAAACCGGGTGTTAAACTTGAAGAATTACCAAGTATTGAAATAAAAGAAAAAGAGTTTGAGGTTGATGATTTAGAACAATATACAAAAGAGCTTTTTAATAAAAAATATCAAAACAGATTAAAGCAAAAAAAAGAGACTATTTTAAACAGAACCGATAAAAAAATAAAAATATTGCAAAAAGAGCTTAATGCTTTACAAAATGAAGAAGAACTAATAAAAGAAGCAGATAAATACAAAAATTATGCAAATATTGCAATGGCTAATCTTTATCAAATAAAACATTATGAAAAAAAATTAAAAACATTCGATTTTGAAGGAAATGAAATAGTAATTCCTATCCCTAACCTTAAAAATATAAATGAAATAGGGAATTATTATTATAAACTTGCCAAAAAAGCAAAAGCAAAAGCCAAAAATATACATATACAAAAAAAACATTTAATCGATAAACTGAAATTTTTGCAAAATTATAAAAAACTTGTAGAAAATGCAAAAAGTGTGGCCGAGTTTAATATTTATAAGCCTGTTAAAAAAAATAAAAAAGATGATGAAAATATAGAAAAATTTATGTTTGACGATTATGTAATTTTAGTCGGTAAAAATGAAAAAGGAAATATAAAGCTTTTAAAACAATCAAATGCAAATGATTATTGGCTTCATATCAAAAATTATCCGGGTTCTCATGTTATTATAAAAAATAATAAACTTCAAATTCCTAACAAAGTTTTAGCTAAAGCGGCTGAGCTTGCTGTTGCTTTTAGCGGTAAAAATGAAGGAGAAGTGGACTATACAAAAAGAAAATTTGTAAAAACAAAAGAAGGGGCAAATGTTGAATATGGAAAATATTCTACAATAAAATTAAAAATTTGTCACTAACTTAATAGGAGTAGGGACTTTAGCTTCGTTTTGTTGAAAAAAACGAAGCTAAAATTCCTACTCCAAAATTATTATGGGCCAGTACCTAAATTTTAATATTTTTAATTTTATGATACAATATAAAAAGGATTTATTATGGGGCTTATAGGACAAATAACTTTTATAAATCAAAATGTGCAAGTTCCCTCAGCAGTAGCAGCTGATGCAGTAGCAAGAACTGTTGGGAGTGAAGAAGTAAAAAAAATTATAGAAAAAGAAAAAGAATTGAAAGTAACTAAGGTAAAACCTGTTGAGGAAATAGAAAAAATATTACCTGATGATGATTCAAAAGAAGACGTTGAAAGAGAAATAAAACATTTAGATTTAAAGGCATAAAATGCGAAAAAGGTTAATAACATCTGTTTTTTTGGTAGGTCTTTTAGCTGTTATAGGGATTGTTAATAATTTGTATCTTACAAAAATGGTAATAGCTTTTATTGCGATAGCCGGTATGTTTGAGGCTAAAAAACTTTTTGATTTTAATGATGAGAGAATTTTTTATTTTTTAACTGTTTTAAGTATAGGGGCTGTTTTTATAAATCCTATTTTTGTAGGAATTATCGGAATTTTAAGTGTGGCGGGTTATATTTCGTTTTATCAAAAAGAAATCAATAATATTTCTATTGCATTTTATCCGTTTTTGCCTTTGATGTTTTTAATAGGACTTTATATCAATAAGGGTATGGCGGTTTTGGGATGGCTTATTGTAATTATTGCACTGACTGATTCTCTTGCTTATGTGGTAGGAAAAAATTTTGGTAAAAAATTTATAAAAATAGGATTTTGTAATACTTCTCCAAATAAAACCTGGGAAGGAGTTTTAGGCGGAATTGTAAGCGGGGGTATAGCCGGAGCGTTTGTGGGAATGTTCTTTTATAATTTTACACAAGCATTGATTATATCATTTTTTGTTAGTGTTGCCAGTGTTTTTGGTGATTTGTTTGAGAGTTACTTAAAAAGAAAAGCAGGGGTTAAAGACAGCGGAAATATTCTGCCCGGACACGGTGGGATTTTGGATAGGATTGACGGATATTTGTTTGGTGCACCTTTGATGTGGGCTATGATTTTTGCAATGGGTAGTTTATGATTCTTTTAGGTTCAACCGGAAGTATAGGTACAAACACACTTGAAATTGCAAGAAGATATGATTTAGATATAGAGGCTTTGGTTGCCGGAGAAAATTTTGAATTATTAAATAGACAAATTAAAGAATTTAAGCCAAAATTTGTAGTTGTAAAGAATAAAGACATAGCTAAAAAGATAGATTTTAAAAATGTTTTATACGGGGATGAAGCTATTTTGGAAGTTTTAGAAAAAGCAAAATCCAAGTTAGTTGTAAATGCACTTGTTGGAGAAGCTGGACTTAAGCCGACTTTAAAAGCACAAAAATTAAATAAAAAAATAGCCTTAGCTAATAAAGAATCACTTGTAATTGCCGGGAAATTTATTGATACTAATAAAATTATTCCAATAGACAGTGAACATTTTGGTCTTTGGTATTTATTAAAAGAGAATTCAAAATTTAACACTAAACATTCAACACTCAACACTTCAAACTCATCTATCCATTTACCTATTTATCCATTTACTAAACTCTATATTACTGCAAGCGGTGGGGCTCTTAGAAACTGGCCTATTGAAAAAATAAAAAATGCCACATTAAAAGATGTTTTAAATCATCCAAACTGGTCAATGGGAGTTAAAATTACAATTGATTCTGCTACAATGGTAAATAAACTTTTTGAACTTCTTGAAGCTAAATGGCTTTTTAATACAACAAATATCGATGCATTTATAGAAACAAAATCTGTTATTCATGCTCTTGTTGAATGGAAAGACGGCTCTACAACAGCTCATATAAGCGGGACAGATATGAAACTTCCTATCGCATATGCTGTTTTAGATGAAGTTAATGAAAATATTTTAAAACCTCTTAATCTGCTGGAAGTTGGAAATTTGGAGTTTAGAAAAATAGACAAAAAGCGTTATCCTGTGTGGGAAATTAAAGATTTATTATTGAATAACCCTGATTTGGGGATTGTAATAAATACGGCTAATGAATATGCAATAGATAAATTTATCAAAAATGAGGTAGATTTTTTAGATATAAATAAAATAATTTTAAAATCCGTTAAAAAATTTGAAAATATTAAAATAAATTATATTGATGAAATATTTGAAGTAAAACAAGAAATTATTTCTTATTTAAAAAAGGAATGTCTTTAATAGAAAAAGGAGGATGTGTTTTGGAAAAAATTGAATTTTATAATAATTTGGATTTTGATAAGTTATTTAAACAACAACAAGAGCTTAAAGAACTAAATGAAATTTTAAATCAATATAAAAAGGCATTGGATGAGTTATTAATTATTTCTAAAACAGATCCTAAAGGGATTATAACTTATGTAAATGACGGTTTTGTTCAAATAAGTGGATATTCTAAAAAAGAATTAATAGGAAAGCCACATAATATTGTTCGTCATTTTGATATGTCTAAAGAAGTTTTCAAAAATATGTGGGATACTATACAAAAAGGTGGTATTTGGAGAGGTTATATTAAAAACAGAAGAAAAGATGGAAGTTTTTACTGGGTAGATACGGGAATTTTACCTATTAAAAATACAAAAGGCGAAATTATTGAATATTTAGCCCTAAGGGTAGATGTGACATTTTTAGTAGAAGCTAGAAAAAAAGCACAAGAAGCTGAAAAAGCAAAAGGAATATTTTTAGCAAATATGTCTCACGAAATTAGAACTCCTCTTAATGCTATCTTAGGTTTTACTCAACTTCTTGAAAAAAAAGATTCTTTAGATGAAGAAGTTAAAAAATATATAAGAATTATAAATTCAAGTGCTAATACTTTATTAAAAGTTATTAATGATATTTTAGATATTTCTAAAATCGAAGCAGGAGATATCAGTATAGAAAAAAGAGGATTTAATCCAAATAAAGTATTTAATGATGTAGCTGCGCTATTTTTAGCTAAAACACAAGAAAAAGATATTAATTATGAAATTGATATAGATAAGCTGCCTGAGTGTATAATAAATGATGAACACAGATTAAAACAAGTTATAGCAAATCTTTTAGGAAATGCTATTAAATTTACTCCTGAAAAAGGAGAAGTTATACTTAGTGTAAAAAATATCAAAGAAGATGATAAAAATCTTACTCTTAGATTTAGTGTAAAAGATAGCGGAATAGGAATTCCAAAAGATAAACAAAAAGAGATTTTTAAAGCTTTCTCACAAGCAGATGGAAGTATTATAAGAAAATTTGGTGGAACTGGTCTTGGTCTTACCATTTCTTCAAAAATTGTCCAAAAACTTGGTGGAAATATTGAGGTTAAAAGCGAAGAGGGTAAGGGAAGTGAATTTTATTTTGTTTTAGATTTTGAAAAGTGTGATAAAGCAGAAGATGATATTCAAAATGAAAATAAAAATATAGCATATGAAGCTAAAATTTTAGTAGCGGAAGATGATGCCTTTAATCAAGAGTTTATAAAAGCTATTTTATATGAATGGGGTATTGATTATACTATTGTTTCAAATGGTGAAGAAGCAGTTGAGAGTGTAAAAAGCACTAATTATGATTTTATATTTTTAGATATTAATATGCCAAAAATGAATGGAGTTGAAGCGGTAAAAGAGATTAAAAAGCTAACAAATGTTCCCGTTATTGCTATGACAGCTAATGCCTTTAAAGAAGATGTTGATAGCTATTTTAAATCTGGATTTGATGATTATATTGCTAAGCCTATAAAATTACCTGAACTTCAAAAAATATTTAAAAAATATGCAAAAGAGATAGAGAAAAAAGAGCAAAAAATTAAAAAAGTTGAAAATAAATCTCAAAATTATCTATCTATGTTAGAAAAAGAACTTAATTTAGAAAAAGATATTTTACTTGGTTTAGTAGAAATTTATTTTAAAAATGTAAGTGAAGATTTAAAAAAATTAAAAAAAGCTATTGTAAAAGAAGATTTTGAAGAAATTAGTAAATTTGCTCATAAAATTAAAGGCTCTTCATTAAATTTAAAATTAGATAAAGTAGGAGAGTTAGCTTCTGAAATTGAAAAAGCCGCAAAAGAGGAACAAAAGATTGATTATAAAAATAAATTTGAAAATATGGAAAAAGAGATAAAAAATATAAAAGAAGAGGTAAAAAATGAAAACAATTATATTTGATTTAGACGGAACTTTAATTGATTCAACAAAAGCCATAATAGAGAGTTTTGATGTAGCCTTTAAAACTTTTAATAAAAAAACTCCAAAAGAAGAAGAAATTAAAAAATTAATAGGACTTCCTCTTGATATTATGTTTGAAAATTTAGGTATTAGTAGAGATGTTGTTTGGGATTATGTTGATGCTTATAAAAAAAATTATAGACAAATCTCAACTAAAAAAACAAAACTTTTATCTAATTCAAAAGAAGCTGTGATTGAAGCTAAAAAATTTGCAAGGCTTGGAATTGTAACTACAAAAACAGCAAAATATTCAAAAGAATTAATGAAATATTTCGGTTTAATGGAATATTTTGAAGTTTTGATAGGAAGAGAAGATGTAGATAATCCAAAACCGCACCCTGAACCTGTATTAAAAGCGATTCATTTAATGAAAGCAAGTAAAAAAAACACTTTTATGGTAGGGGATACCTGTCTTGATATGGTAAGTGCAAAAGAAGCCGGAGTTTATGGAGTGGGGGTTGAGGGAGACTATACTCCTTTTAATGAGCTTAAAGAGTGTGCGGATATTGTAAAAAAAGACGCGCTTGAAGCGGTGGAGTTTATAAAAAATATTTAATTTTTCCAAAAATTTTTATTAAGTAAAATTATAACCGTAAAAAATTCCAGTCTTCCTATTATCATAGCGGCTGATAAAACTAATTTTTGAAATGGTGTAAAAAATGCAAAATTATCAACTGGCCCTACATGTCCAAAACCAGGTCCTATATTCCCAATAGTTGCTATTGAGGCACTTAGTGAAGTCATTAAATCATATCCACTTGCAAATAGATAAAATGTAACTATAAAATTTGTTAGGATAAAAAGAAATATAAATGCTCCCACATGGCTTAGAGTATCAGCTTTTACTGGCTGGTTATCCATTTTGATTGAAAAAACGGCATTTGGAAAAAGAGTCTTTTTAATTTGATATTTCAAATTTTTAAACATTACAACATATCTTATAATCTTAACACCACCTGCCGTGCTTCCTGCATTTCCGCCTACTAGCATTGCTATAAAAATTAATGCTATTGCAAGATTTCCCCATGTTGAATAATTAAGTGTTGCAAATCCTGTTGTACTCATAATTGAAGATATAGTAAAAAAAGAATTTGTCATAGAAAAAAAGAGACTGGCATTTGAGTTAAAATAATGTTCGATTCCAAGAGTTAAAGATAAAACTATAAGGATAATTAAAAACCATTTAACTTCTTCACTTTTATAACCGCTAAAATCTCCTTTTAAAAGCTTGTAATGTGCTACAAAATTTATAGCTGAAATGCTCATAAAAATAGTCGTAGTCCAAATAATTAAAGGATTATTGATCCAATAACCCATACTTTCGGTTTTAGTAGAAAATCCCCCTGTTGAGATAGTTGCAAAAGATTGATTAATAGCATCAAACCAGTTCATTCCTTCTACTTTTAGTAATAGTAAATCTAAAATAGTAAGTAGAATATAAACTTTCCATAAATTCATAGCTGTATTTTTTAATTTAGGAGTTATTTTTGTTGCACCTATGCCTGTCGATTCAGACTTGAATAAAGCTAAGGATGCTGTTGGATTTATAAAAGATAAAATTCCGATACCAAGAACAATTATTCCCATACCACCAAGCCAGTGCATAGTGCTTCTTAGCATTAAAGCGGCTTTTGGAAGGTCTGAAATATTTGAATATATTGTAGCACCTGTTGTCGTAAAACCGCTTATGCTTTCAAAAAAACCATCTACAAAAGAAATATGAGTTAAAATCATTAAGGCTCCACTCCCCATAACTCCGCCTAATATCCATACTAAATTGACGCTTAAAATAGCTTCTTTAATGGTTAGTTTTAAAGATGTATTTCTAAGTAAAAAAAGAATTATTAAAAGTCCCGATGTCCATAAAGTCCAATATTCCATAAAAGAGACTTCTTTATATATGTAAGAAATTATAAGGGGAATTAAAAAAATTCCTTGTATAATAAGTCCTATTAAGGATAGGAATTTAATAATTTTATTTATAGATTTTCTATCCATAATCTGTTTCCTGAAGTATTAAAATAAAGCAAAATATCTCCTTCTTGTGTTTTAAATTCATTTTTAATTTCTATTAATTGGCTATTTCTTATAATTATAAATTTTGCATTTTCTTTTGGAAGTTTTATTGTTTTATTAAAATAGATTTTTTTTATAAAAAGTTTTCCTTCAAATCCCATAAAAAATTGTTCAAATATAATATCTTTTGAATCTATTGTTTCTAATATTTTAAATAGAGTATTTATTTTAGGACCTCTTACTACGGGAAGATGTAAAGAGTGCATAAGCGAATGATATGAAGGATTGTTGTTGATACATACTGTTTTTTTTATACCGTATTTTTTAGCTATTAAAGATTTCATTATATTGTTTTCATCAAATCTGGTTGCAGCAATTGACATATCATTTAGGTTTAAATTTTCACTTCTAAAAAGATTTTCATCTTCAAAAGAAGAGTTTATAACCATAACTTCTTCTTGCAAAATTTTTGCTGCTTTATATGCTTTTGTTGTGTCTTTTTCTATTATTTTTATATTTAAATCATATTTATTTAATTTTTTTGCAATTTCTATAGCAAGCGAATCAGTTCCAAATATTAATATATTTTCTATAACATCTTTTTGAGAAGGTGCTAAAATTTTTAAAATTTCTTTTTTTTCTTTGGGACATATCAGATAAATCAAATCACCTTTTAAAATTTTGTTTTCATCAAATATTATTTTTTCGTCTCTTACAATAGCTATTATTTTTAGGTAATCTTCATTTAGTTTATCAATTTCAATATTTACTTCACTTTCTATACTTAAAAGAAACATATCTGTTGAAATTATCTCTTTTACATTATTTGCCTGTGGGAAAAAGAGAAGTTTTTCTATATGAGAAGCTGTAATTGTATATGAATATATCATATTTTTTATGTTTGCCTTTTTGTTTATAGATGAAAGGGAATAAGAAGTGTTTTTTATTCTTGCAATTTTTTCTTTTATATTTGTAAAGTCATCAACTAAAAATGAAGAAATTATATTTGTTTCATCATCATTTGTAACAGCCAGATAAAAGTCATAATTTTTATCTAGATTATTATATGTGAGTGTTTCTTTTAAATCTCCTGAAATTGTTAAAACATCAAGTGATTCATTTATATTGTTTAGGGAATTTGAATTACTGTCAATTACAGTTATATTATGTTGCTTTGAGAGAATTTTTGCCAGATTATAACCGACTTTTCCCCCTCCGCCTATTAAAATATCCATATTCACTCCTTTTGAAAAGTAATTATACATTATTATTACTAAAAGTAACATTAAAAAAAAATCAATCTATAAACTATTGTATGATTTTAAAAAAGATAAAATTTATGTTATATTAATAATACTTTAAGCTGTTTTTAGTTAAAATACGAAAAAAAGGATTAATATGTTACAAATTAGATGGCATTCAAGAGCAGGACAGGGAGCTGTAACAGGTGCAAAAGCATTAGCGGATGTAATGGCAAGAACAGGGAAATATGTTCAGGCATATTCGGTTTACGGAGCTGAAAAAAGAGGGGCTCCTATGAGTGCATATGATAAAATAGATGATAAGCCTATTTTAGACCATTCTAAATGGATGATTCCAAATTATGTTTTGGTTATAGACCCTTCACTTGTTTTTCAAGAGGAGATAGTTGATAATACAACAGATGATACTGTTTTTATAGTAACATCACATATGGATAAAGAAGATTTAATAAGTATGGCAAAACATCTAGAGGGAAGAAAAGTTTTCGTTGTAGATGCTATTAAAATCTCTCAAGAAGAAATTGGAAGAGCTATCCCGAATACTCCGATGCTTGGAGCATTTATGAAAGTATCAGAAATTATTCCGTTTGAAGATTTTTTAGTATCTATTGAAGATATTTTATCTAAATTCCCGAGAAAAATTATTGACGGTAACCTAAGAGCTATTAAAAGAGCTTATGAAGAAGTAAAATAAGGAGAAATTATGGCAACACCAAAAGAAATGATGACAACATGGGATAGTATTCAGTTTGGAGCTGTTTTACCTTCATTTGAAGACCCTAAGAATAAAGTTAGAAGCAAATTTAATTCATTCAATTATAAAGTTGCGGACTGGAGAGTTGAAAAACCGGTATTTAACAGAAATTTATGTATAGACTGTGATTTTTGTTGGGTATTTTGTCCTGACAGCTGTTTTGAAGTAGAAGAAGTTGTAAATAAAAGAGGTAAAAAACAGGCAAAAATCGTTGGAATTAATTATGATTTATGTAAAGGATGCGGGGTATGTGTAGAAGTTTGTCCAACTCCTATTAAATCATTACTGATGTTTTCTGAATTTGTTGATAATGATGATGCATTAAAACAATGGCCTAAAAAAGAAGATAAAAAGGATTAATATGGCAACAAAATATGAATTAAAATCAAAAGAAATTTGGGATGGAAATACAGCGGCAAGTCACGCCCTAAGACAGGCTCAGGTTGATGTTGTTGCAGCTTATCCTATTACACCTTCAACACCTATTGTGCAAAATTATGCGAGCTTTTTAGCTGATGGATATGTAGATGGTGAATTTGTAATGGTTGAAAGTGAACATTCAGCAATGAGTGCTTGTGTTGGTGCTGCGGCAGCTGGCGGTAGAGTAGCGACTGCAACTTCAAGCCAAGGTTATGCTTTAATGGCAGAAGTTTTATATCAAGCAAGCGGTATGAGACTTCCAATAGTTATGACTGTTGTAAACAGAGCACTTGCATCTCCGCTTAATATTCACGGAGACCATGGGGATATGTATTTAGGTAGAGATGCCGGTTGGATTCATTTAATTGCAAATAATCCGCAAGAAGCATATGATATGACTTTATGTGCATTTAAAGTTGCAGAAGATAAAAGCGTTAGACTTCCTGTAACAACTAACCAAGATGGATTTTTAGTTTCACATACAGCTCAGGTTGTAGAACCTCTTGATGATGATACAGCTTATAAATTTATAGGTGATTATACGCCACTAAATCCTATGCTTGATACTTCGAATCCTGCAACTTATGGGGCTCAAACAGAAGAAGAGTGGCATTTTGAATTTAAAGCTTCTCAACATAAAGCATTAATGGAATCACCTGCAGTAATTGATGAAGTTTTTGCTGAATTCGAAAAACTTACAGGTAGAAAATATAATAGAGTTGAGAGTTATAAACTTGAAGATGCAGATATTGCTCTTGTAGTAATGGGAAGTGCCTATGAAACTGCGATGGTAGCAGTAGACAGGGCAAGAGAACAAGGAATTAAAGTAGGTCTTGTTATGCCAAGAAGTTTTAGACCGTTCCCTTATAATGAAATGGCTGAAAAATTAAAAAATATAAAAGCTGTTGCCGCACTTGATAGAAGCTGTCCAATGGGTGCAATGGGTGCACTTTATAATGAAGTTTCAGGAGCACTAAGTGCAAACGGACAAGCTGCAATTATGACAAATTATATTTACGGACTTGGAGGAAGAGATACTACTGCTGAACATATTTTAGAAGTTATTAAAGAAACAAACGAAAATGCAAAAGCTGGAAAAAGAGTAACTGACTTACAAGGTTTCATTAACCTTAGAGGTCCTAAGTTATCATTCAATTAAGGAGTTTAAATGAAAAATATTACAACATTAAAAGAATTTGCTTGTACTCCTGATAGATTTAACGGAGGACACAGATTATGTCCCGGATGTGCACATGGTATGATTGTTAGAGAAGTAATAAATGCAACGGATGATGATGTAGTGGTTTCAACTGCGACAGGATGTCTTGAAGTGTGTACGGCTATTTATCCTTATACATCTTGGGATGTTAGCTGGCTTCATATTGGATTTGAAAATGCGGCTGCTGGTATAAGTGGAGCTGAGGCTATGTATAAAGCACTTAGCAGAAAAAATAAGTCTTTCAATCCTGATAAAAATGTTAAATTTGTAGCCTTTGGTGGAGACGGTGGGACTTATGATATCGGTTTTCAATCTTTAAGCGGGGCAACTGAAAGAGGTCACGACTTTTTATATGTATGTCTTGATAATGAAGGATATATGAATACAGGAGGACAAAGAAGTTCTGCTACTCCAATAGGAGCCCATACAACAACATCTCCAAGAGGTAGAGTAAGTTATGGTGAAAAAAACAGAAAAAAAGATTTAACAATGATTATGGCAGCTCACGGATGTCCTTATGTTGCAACTGCCACTCCTGGAAGCAAACACTGGAAAGATATGGCACAAAAAGCAGCAAAAGCTCTTAGCACTGTAGGTCCTACATTTATAAATGCACTTAGTCCTTGTACAACTGAATGGAAATTTAAACCTGAGGATACAGTTGAAATTTCTGATTTAGCTGTTGAAACTTGTATGTTCCCTCTTTATGAAATAGAAGACGGGCATAAACTTACAATTAATTATAAACCTAAAAACAAACTTCCGGTTGAAGAGTATTTAAGCAAACAAGGAAGATTTTCCCATTTATTCAAACCTGAAAACAGATGGGTTATTGAAGAAATTCAAAAAGAAGTTGACAGATATTGGGAATATTTACTTAGAAGAGAAGAAGCAGGGGTTTAATACCCTGTTTATATCCACTTCTTCTTTTTAAGCCAAATATATATCCCTCCTGCTATTGCAATATTTAATATCCAAACAAATAAATATCCATATTTCCATTCAAGTTCTGGCATAAATTTAAAATTCATTCCATAGTTTCCAACCACGAATGTTAAAGGTAAAAATATAAGTGAGATAGCAGCTAGACGCTGCATTGCTTTATTCATTTTTGTAGATAATATACCCATATGAAGATTAAGTAAATATCCAGTTCTATCAAGTAGTGTTCTTGATTCATTTACAAGATACTTTAAATGCTCATTTATATCTATAAATTCAAATTTGAGTTTCTCTTTTTCTTCTTTATAAAATCTGTTATAGGCTCTATTGATTACATCTTTTTCCTGAATTGAAATTTTTGATATTCTATTTAGAGTTCGTCTAGCGTAATAGATATCTTTTTGTAATTCATCTTCTTCTATATTCTCGTGAAAAATAGAATCTTCCAAATCTTCTAAAGCTTCATCGATAACATCCATAATCAAAATAGTATTATCTATTAAAATATCAGAAATTATATATGTTACATAATTAAAATCCTGGTTTTTGTATTTTTTTTGAAATTTTTTAGCAAGTTCTGTTACTATCTCTTTTTCTTCAGCCAAGACAAAAAATTTATATTTTGTAATGATAATCACAACATTACTGTCGTCATATAAAAGATTCTCTTCTTCATCAAAATTAATATATTTTAAAATAAGCAGTTTAAAATGTTCAGTTTCTTCGTATGTTAAAGATTGATCTTCGCTTTGAATATCTTCTATAAAACTTTCATGAAAACCGTGTGTTTTTAACCAAGAGAGAATTTTTTCGTTATAGACAGTGGAAAAAACAATCTCTTTTTCTTTATCAATTATTTCGAGGTTTTCATTTTTTTGGAGCTTATCGGTAAAGATAAACATTTTATACCTCCTTGGAGGTTGCAGGGGCTATAAGATTAGCTCAAAATTATAGCCTCTACAGCCTTTTTGAAATTATATCAAGTAAAAAAGAAAAAAGTTAAAGTCCTAAAACTTTTACTTTAGTTTTATCTACATCACATATATTAGAAATATTTTCAGGATTTAATTTTAACTTTTCATTATCCATTATTACTATTTCACTGTCTAAAATATGTTTAGCTACTTTTTTAGCTCCATCAAGGGAATGCATATAACAGCTCCCACATTGATAAATGTTTGCTTCTGGAATATTATTTGTATCAAGGATATTTTGCATAGAAGCTCTCCATGCTTTAATTACTTCTTTATCATCGGGGGTTCCTATAATACTCATATAAAATCCTGTTCTGCATCCCATAGGAGAGATATCAATTATTTCATAATCTTTTAAATTATCTCTCATAAATCCGGCAAAAAGATGTTCAAGAGTATGAATCGCTTTTTCGTCTATTATTTCTTTATTTGGTTTTGCAAATCTTACATCATAAACAGTAATAATATCTCCACTTGGAGTTTTTACATGTTTTGCAATTCTAAGTCCAGGAGATGGCATTTTTATGTGATCTACTAAAAAACTGTCAAGCATTGGCATAATAATTCCTTTTTGCTAATTATAGCATAATAGGGAGGAGGAAAGAGGGAGGATATGGGTAAATGGGAAGATGGGTGAATTTTTAATAATTCCTTAAAAAAAGGAAATATTATAAGAGATGTTTTTAAAAAAAATATAGTATAATTTCATTTCTAGTTCTCACCTCTTTATTCCTTGGTAGGGTTGCACTTTTAGTGTTAAAGGAGAGGGAGGCTAAACCCAAACCAAAACAAAATAACTCAAGGAGAAAATTATGCCGTGTAATGTAACAATGAAAGATTTATTAGAGTGTGGTGTTCATTTTGGACATCAAAGAAGAAGATGGAATCCAAAAATGAAAAAATATATTTTTGGTGTTAGAAAAAATATTTATATTATAGATTTACAAAAAACATTAAGATATTTTAAATATACTTATAATATTGTAAGAGATGCTGCTGCTGAAGGAAAAACAGTTCTTTTTGTAGGAACTAAAAAACAAGCTGTTAATGCAATAAAAGAACATGCTGAGAGATGTGGAATGCCTTATGTTAATCACAGATGGCTTGGTGGTATGCTTACAAACTTTAAAACTATTCAAAAATCAATTAGAAAACTTGAAATTATTGAAAAAATGCAAGAAAGCGGTCAAGTTAACCTTTTAACTAAAAAAGAGAGATTAATTCTTGAAAGAAGAAGAGCTAAACTTGAACAAGTTATCGG
>JALUWM010000159.1 GCA_027019465.1 Campylobacterales bacterium | reverse complement strand
TGTTAAAAAAACAGTTATATTTTTAGTGATTTTGCAAATCATATTTAGCAGCACAGGATATGTCATGTTGGAAACAATGAAAAAAGACAGTATTGGTATAGCACAACTTTTGGCACTTATCGGCTTTGTCATGATGTTTTTTTTATTTTATATGATATTTACCAATATCAAAAGAAGGCAATTAATTTTGGATAAAGAGGAAGAATAACAATGCTTGAGTTAATATGTTCTTTTGTTAATATTGGTTATAATAATAACTTAATTTTTTGTTAAAGAGGACTTTGTATGTTTAAAAGATTGATTTTAATAACTAGTTTATGTTTTTCGTTTGCTTTTGCACAAATTTCACAAGCACAGGCCATAAGTGCTATCAAGGCAAATCCTTCACTCTTAAACACTCCGCAGGCACAAGCGGAAATGTCAAATATAGGCATTAGTAAAAGTGAAGTTTTATCTAAGCTAAGAGCAAAAGGCATAGGTAGCAAAACCAAAATTACTACAAAAAAAGCAGGCAATAAAATCACTTTTTCTAAAAAATTACCAGATACAAAAAATATGAAAAAAGCTTATAACAAAAACCCGGTTTATATAAATCCCTTTCAGTATAAACAAAACAGTGTACTTCTGCAAGAACTAAAAGCGGAACAATCCATAAAGCACAGAGCAAATTTAAAAAGATTTGGGATAAGCTTTTTTAAAAATAGAAATAACTTAAATACTTCATCCTTGCCTGCTCCAAGCTACTATGTACTTAGTTATGGTGATATCGTATCTATCTGGATATATGGTGCTAAAAATGATAATTTTTCATTAAAAATCAACAATAATGGTGATATAAATATACCAAAATATGGACCTTTACACATAGCAGGACTACAGTTTGGTGAAGCAAAAAATTATATAAAAAAGAGATTAAAGAAAGTTTATGAAAATGCAAATATAGCTGTCAATATAGCAAATTATTCTACTATACAGGTAAACTTGGTGGGCGATGTTGTGGCTCCGGGAGTTTACAATGTAAATGCACTCTCGAGTGTAAAAAATCTTTTGATTTTAGCTCACGGAGTAAAAGCAAATGGTAGCTTGAGAAATGTTTTGGTAAAAAGAGATGGAAAACTTCTTGCAAGTATCGATTTTTACAAACTTTTACTAAATGGTGACGAGGGCATGAATATCATACTTAGATCAAGCGATACCGTGTTGGTGCCAAAAGCAAAAAAGATAGTATCTATAGACGGTCAAGTTAATGATCCTGCAAAGTTTGAGCTAAACTCAAGTGATACTTTGGCAAATCTGATAAAATACGCAGGAGGCATCAAAGCAAATGCAAGTAGATATGGTTTGATAGTGGAAAGATATGTAAGCCATAAAATTTTAAAGACTATAAGTGTTGATCTCAAAAATGTTAAAAGATTCAAACTTTTAAATGATGATAAAGTATATGTGTATAGTATAGATAAAATCCATAAAAAGAGTATTTATCTTTATGGAAATGTAGTAAGACCGGGAGAGAAAGAACTTGGTAAAGATAAAAGTTTAAGAGATTTTTTGCAAAATAAAATATCAAAGTTGTCACTAAAAGGAGTATTTTTAAAAGATACTTTGTTTAGTTACGCACTCTTGAAAAGAAAAACAGCAGATTTGGGTACAAAAGTCATTAACTTTAATTTGGCAAAAGTTTTAAACGGAGCATCTGACATAAAACTAAAAAATAATGATGAGATATATATCTTCAATAAATATAACAGCAATATAGTTCCTTATATAACCATAAGCGGAACTCCTGTGATAAAACCTGGAAAGTACAGATACTATAAAAACATAAAGATAAAAGATCTCATTGAAATAGCAGGTACTACTTCCTATTATAACAATCTTAGTGAAGTGAGGGTTACTACTTTTTATACTAAAAATTTTATGCCAAAAACTATTATATTAAAAGGCAAAATGATTCAAAATTACAAATTACATCCTTTTGATCAAATTGAAATTTATGATTACTACAAGCTTCATCCGATAAAAACAGTCAATATATATGGACAAGTAAATTTGCCGAACAAATATCCACTCAATTCCAATATGACCCTAAAACAAGCTATATATTTAGCAGGAGGTTTTACTCCAAAAGCATATAAAAAAGATATTGAAATAATCAGGTATTATATCAAAGACAATAAAAGAAAAACAAAAATTATAGAAGTCCCTTTTTATAATATAAATAGATTTGTACTTAAAGATTATGATGAGATAAATGTACATACCATTCCTGATTGGGGTAAAAGAAAAACGGTTATCGTAAAAGGACAAGTCAATTTCCCAGGTACTTATGTCATAGAATCCGGAGAAAAACTAGCTAGTATTATACAGCGAGCCGGAGGATATACGAAAAATGCTTTCTTAAACGGTGCGGTTTTTACAAGAGAATCCATAAGAAAATTGCAACGAAGAAGGATGAAGCAGGCTATACTTGAGCTAAAACAAAAAGCTATAGCACTTAGTGTCAATCCAAGTCAGTTAGGACAAGGGGATAAAAAAGTAAATCTTGCAAGTGTTACAAATATGATAGGCAAGATAACTACCGAGGCAGAAAATCTAGAGCCTATAGGAAGGATATCTGTGCATTTAGAGAAAAATCTAAAAGATTTTAAAAACAGTAAGTCGAATATAGTTTTAAAAAATAAAGATACCATAACAATACCTTCTACAAATGATACTATCTTGGTAGTAGGGCAGGTTATGAGTCCTACCGCAATAGTTTATGAAAGTAATGATGTTAGCTACTATATAGAAAAAGCCGGCGGATTATCACAAAGAGCAGATAGTGATACCATGTTTGTAGTCCATGCAAATGGAAGTGCTCAAAAAGTAAAAAGCGGATGGTTCAGCGACAGTTCAACTCATATAGTAAGAAGAGGGGATACTATAGTAGTACCTCAAAAGCTCATACACTATACCGGTATGCAGCTTACCAAAGACTTATCTTCTATATTTTATAAATTTGCTCTAACCATAGCTGCTATGCATACCGTAGGAGCATTGTAGATGAAAAAAGACCAAGCAAGTAATTGTATAGAAGAAGATGAGATAGACTTAAGAGAGCTTTTTGCCACTATATGGTCAAATAAATATAAGATAATCATTTTTACTTTTTTAGTCACTTCATTATCTATAATATATGCCTTAAGCATCCCAAATAGTTATAAATCAACTGTAGTTTTAGCACCGCAAGAACAGTCAAAGAGTATGAGTCTTGGTGGACTTTCTGCTCTTGCTGGAATGGCAGGTATTAACTTGGGTGGTGGGCATATGGATGCTTTTAATTCTTTAAAAACCATTATAGATGATTATGGATTTGAAAAAATGATGATGTATAAATATGATTTAAATAAAAAACTCTCAAACAAATATATGGATAAAAGTTTAGTCTTTGCTTTTGGATATAGGGGAATATATAACTTTTTTCACAGTAGCAAAAAAGCTAAAAAAAATAAAGAAGTGATAGAGTATAATACTATAAAAAAACTAAGAAAAACAGTTTCTATAAGTGATGATAAAAAAAGTGGTGCTATAACTTTAAGCGTGATGTTACCAGATAGATTTTTGGCAAAAAAAATACTTCAGGATTATCTTAAAGAATCCACGAATTATCTTAGAAAAATAGATATGAGAGATTTAAATAAAAAGGTAAAATATTATAAAAACGAACTTGCAAATACAAGTGATATCGAGCTTAAAACACAAATAAGCCAACTTATATCGGCATTAGTTCAAAAAAGAGTGCTTTCAAATGCAAGTGAATATTATATAGTAAAAGAGATAACCAAGCCAGAGGTTGCCAATATAAAAAATAAGACAAAGCCAAAAAGAAGTCTTATAGTGATAGTTGCATTTATCACTTCTATTATTTTAGCGATATTTGGGGTCTTTTTTATGGAATTTTTGAAAAATACCAAAGAAGAAGATAAAGATTAGTCTATAGTTCTAAACTTATAAGAAAAACCGAAATCAAGCACCGTGGCATCTAACTTTCCGCCAACTGCTTTTACTTTGCCAAATGAAGTGCTAAGTCCAAAACTATCATTTATCTTATATTCAAGTCCTATCATAGGTTGATATATCAATCCACTCCCAGTAGCCACATTACCTCCACCTGCCGCACCTATAGAAAGCTGAGTGATAAGATCCCAGTGCTCTCTAAAAGCTATCTTTTTACCAAAGCCTACAAGCCCAACCGCATATCCACCCGAATGACCACTATATGCACCAAGAGCCTGTCCGCTGATAAAATAGTTTTTATCCAAAAATCTATCTACTTTAAATCCTATAAGTTTCAAAGAAGTACTGTCTGTTCCACTTTTTCTTATATTTTTATTGCCAAGATATATTTGATTTGAAAATTTTATGTCAACTTCATAATCTCCGAAACTTTGATAAGTTATAAGAGGCTGAAGATTTTTTCCTATAGATAGAGATTTTAGTTTATAATCAAATCCGAAGTTTAGTGTTGTAGCTTTAAATCCACCGCTCATTGCACTCATGCGTCCTATTCCGGCATTTAAAGCCACTTTTTTATTAAGTGTAACATATAATCCTGCGGATTCTTTATGTACCGCTCCGCCACCAGTCGCTACTTTGCCGCCACCTGCTGCCCCAACGGATGCTTTTATATAACCGCTAAAATGGGTTGTAAATGATTTTTTGTATCCTATACCGCCAAGTATCTCCGCATATCCACTAGCACCACCACTTGCTGCTCCCGCTGTTTCTATAAAACCAAATATATTTTTATCAAAATATCTGCCATATTCAAAACCTACTAAGCTTATATCTCTTTTTACAGGAATGCCTGCTGTGTTTTTTATATTACTTGGCATGATGTACTTTTGCATTGTCAATGCAAAATATGTGTCGCTCCAACCCATTTGTGTTTTTGTTTTTCTCATAAAATTTTCCAAATCATCTATAATCATAGGAGAATTTGTATTTTTTTTATGTACTGCTTGAAATGGGATTGAGAATTGTGTATATATTTGGTTACTATTAATGTCTCCATTTGGAAATTCGACTTTACTTAGTCCAACTCCTACTTTATAACCTGAGATTTGATAGGATAAGCCTATATGCGGTCTTACCATAAGACCACCGCCTTGAGGAGCTGCACCGCCACCGCCACCACCTACAAACAAACCTGTATCCAATGTGAGATTGTCCGTCAAGTCAAGCTTATAGCCGGCTTCAAAACCACCGGTAAAAAATCCGCCTCTTTCTCCAGAAATTGCACTATATATCCCCAATCCCAAGTACACATTATCAAAATCATAAAGATAACTTGTACCTAAGAGTCCTAATTTTTCATTTGCAGGTAGTTTTAAGTTATCATAAGTAAATTGGTAATGTCCATTTTGTATAAATAAATCACTTGCAAAAAGAGACAAGTTCATAAAAATAGCAGCTATAAATAATTTTATCATTAAAATATAAATTCCCATTGTTGTTTAAATTTATTATACCGAAATTTAAATTAATTATATGTTTTCAAGAGAATATATTGTTTGCCATAGATGACATAGAGAATAAAATTGCTAATTTATAGAAATCTCTTAGTTATATTGCAAACCTTTAATATTTAATCATCCAATAAAACCTAAGAAAAACTGATGATTATTGTAGCTTTTGTGACAGGATTTATACTTTCTATATTTTTAGTATTTTTTATTGAATTTATTAGAAATGAGAAACTGACCTTACACACTTTTTTCTCGAAAAGTCCTACTTTTCGTAGATTTAGGGGGTTGTAGGGACTTTGAGTTTCTGCCACTATAGAGAGCTTTGCTCATTATAGTGCGTAAGGTCAGTGAGAAAGAAAAAATATGAGAGTAGAACTGTAAAATTCTACTTTTAAAAATATATAGTAAGCATAGAGTGGACTTGTATAGTCAATTTAGATAAAAGTTAAATTTTGGTATAATTGTATAAAGAGCTGACCTTACACACTTTTTTCTCGAAAAGTCCTACTTTTCGTAAGCTTCAAAGGGGTTGTAGGGACTTTGAGTTTCTGCCACTATAGAGAGCTTTGCTCGTTATAGTGCGTAAGGTCAGTAAAGAATAAAATTTAAAGATATTTTGCTATGAAAAGAACAATCAAATTATTTAAAGAACATGGACTTTTAAGAGTTATAGATGACGAAGTTGATATAGATCTTGAGG
>JALUWM010000158.1 GCA_027019465.1 Campylobacterales bacterium | reverse complement strand
CCTTTTTATTCTCTATTAGTAATAATAACAAATTTTTGATAGAATTTCGTAAAAACCTTAAAGGAAGATAATGAATGAGGCAAAATATATTTGGATGAATGGAAATTTTATTCCTTGGAATGAGGCAAAAGTTCATATATTAACACATACACTTCATTACGGAAACGGTGCATTTGAAGGAACTAGAGCATATCAAACAGAAGAGGGACTTGCAATTTTTAGACTTCAGGACCATACAAAAAGACTTCTTAATTCGGCAAAAATTTTAAAACTTGATGTGCCTTACACCCAGGAAGAGTTAGAAGATGTTCAAATTGAACTACTTAGAAAAAATGAATTTAAAGGTAATGTTTATTTAAGACCTTTAATTTATCTAGGTTACGGAAAAATGGGACTTTATCATATTGGTGCTCCTGTTGAAGCAGCTGTTGCAGCTTGGGAGTGGGGTGCATATCTTGGAGAAGAGGGACTAGAAAAAGGAATTAGGGTAAAAGTTTCTTCTATTACAAGAAATTCTGTAAAATCCACTTTTGGAAAAGCAAAAGCTGTTGCAAATTATCTAAATTCTCAAATGGCTAAATTTGAAGCAATTGAAGCAGGATATGAAGAAGCGTTAATGCTTGATGATGAAGGATTTATTGCAGAAGGAAGCGGAGAATGCTTTTTTATAGTAAGAGATGGGATTTTAATTACTCCTCCAAATGATAATTCACTAGAAAGTATTACTCAGGCAACTGTTTTAGAATTAGCTAAAGAAAGAGATATTGAAGTTCAAAGAAGAAGAATTACAAGAGATGAAGTTTATATTGCAGATGAAGCGTTTTTTACAGGAACAGCAGCTGAAATTACACCTGTAAGAGAGGTTGACGGAAGAGTTATAGGTAATGGGAAAAGAGGTGATATTACAAAAGAGCTTCAAGATGTATATTTTGATGTTGTATATGGAAGAGATAAAACATATAAACATTATTTAACTTATATTTAAAGGAAATAAATGCCAGCAG
>JALUWM010000157.1 GCA_027019465.1 Campylobacterales bacterium | reverse complement strand
AATATATATAATTGAATTTAAAGTTAATAATGAAGAGCCTTTAAAGCAGATTAAAGAGAAAAAATATTATGAAAAATATCTTAGTGTTAATAAAGAGATTTATTTAATAGGAATTGTTTTTGATGAAGAAGAGAAAAATATAAGCCAATTTGAGTGGGAGAAAGTTTAAAATAATATTTAATTCTTTTAAAAATTAGAAAATTTTTTATGAAAGGCAAAAATTGGAAAAAATAGCAGTAATAGGCTTAGGGTATGTAGGACTTCCACTTGCTCATGCATTTAGTTTCAAGTATAAAGTAGTAGGATTTGATATAGCTCAGTGGAGAATAAATGAGCTTAAAAACGGGTATGACAGAACATTAGAACTAAGCGAAAATCAAGTAAAAGAAGCTATTTCAAACGGTATGGAATTTAGTAATAATTTAGATGATATAAAAGATTGCAATATCTACATAGTAACAGTTCCAACTCCAATAGATAAACATAATAATCCAGATTTAACACCTCTTATTAAAGCCAGCCAAAGTTTAGGAAAAGTGCTTAAAAAGAATGATATAGTTATTTATGAATCTACAGTTTATCCAGGAGCTACAGAGGAAGTTTGTATCCCAGAGCTTGAGAAAGAATCAGGGCTTAAATTTAATAAAGACTTTTTTGCCGGATATTCACCTGAGAGAATAAACCCAGGCGATAAAAAACATACAGTAACAAAAATAAAAAAAGTAACAAGTGGAAGCACTCCTGAAATAGCAAAAAAAGTAGATAATTTATATGCAAGCATAATTGAAGCCGGAACATATTTAGCAAGCAGTATAAAAGTAGCAGAAGCCGCAAAAGTTATAGAAAACTCTCAAAGAGATATAAATATAGCATTTGTAAATGAACTTGCACTTATATTTGATAAACTAAATATCGATACAAGTGATGTATTAGAAGCAGCAGGAACAAAATGGAATTTTTTAAAGTTTAAACCGGGGTTAGTGGGAGGACACTGCATCGGAGTAGAC
>JALUWM010000156.1 GCA_027019465.1 Campylobacterales bacterium | reverse complement strand
TGCTGCTAAATTTTCTTCTTTTATTGCTCATTTTTGTCCCTTTGTTCTTTGTTTTATTATTTTACCATTTTTTTATTTGTCTTTTTTCTTGGGGTATTATATTCCAAATAAAAACTTATACATTAATTCTTCATCTAATTCCAACTCTTTTCCTATAAAATATATATTTAGATATTCTACTAATTTATATACTAAATTAAATTTATCAAAGTTATCAATTGTTTCAAAAAGAGAAGATAAAACTTCTTTTTCAAACTCTTCCTCATTTAAAGGTGCAAAAGGATATATTTCATCACTAAAGTATTCTATTTTTTCTTTATTTTTATTAATCCAATTTAAAATTTGATTCTTAAACATTTAAAACCCTTTAAAAAAATACATCTTCATTTTTAACATCAAAACCTATCAAAACTTCAAAAAATCACATTTTATATTGATAATAATTAAATTTCTACTCCAGACAATTTCATATTTTTGGACACTGATTGAATATCCTCAACAAAAAAGTAAATCTTTTTAACGCTACATAAAAATTAAAACACATTAACTCTCTATGCTCAAACAAAATGTTTTTTTACCACCTTTATTTCGCTAAAATTTGCTATTGTTTCACTTTATTTAGTCAGTCTTTATTTTTATAGTTTTTCAAATGTATGTTTATTTTCTGTTAAAATTCTAAATTTACAATCAATTATTGATGTTTTTTTATATTCTAAAATTTTATATAGACTTTATTTAAATTTGCTTTTTATATAATAGTTAAATTAATGGCATTTAAGAATGTAATACTTCCAAAAATAAAAAACAAATTTATTAATCTCTTTTCAATTTTTATACCTTTTATTATTAAGAAACATTATTGTAACATAATATAAGAATTTATCTACAAAATAAAATCCAATATCCTATAATTTGACACAACTAAATAAACTTTATATAATAACACTAAAAAAGATGGAGGTAATTATGGAAAATATTATAGTTACTTGTCCTCATTGTAAAGCATTAAATAAACTACCTCAAAAAGATAGTTACAAAAAAGCAGTGTGCGGTGTATGCAAAGGAAATTTACTTGATAATAAACCTATACACATAAATTCAGCTGACGAATTTAACAAAATTATAAATTCAGTAAGTGTGCCTGTAATTATTGATTTTTGGGCTGTATGGTGCGGTCCTTGTCAAATGTTTGCGCCGACTTTTGAGAGTGTGGCAAAAAATTACCCTGTTAAAGCAAACTTTTTAAAAGTAAAAACTGAAGAAGTGCCTCAAATTGCAGCACAGTTTAGAATTAGAAGTATTCCAACTATTACAGCTATTAAAAACAGTCAAGAAATAGATAGAATAATGGGAGCGCTGCCTGAATCTCAATTTGATATGTGGGTTAAAAGAATAGTTAATTCTTAAAACCCACTGCTTAATGCCTCTTTGCATCCTTGTAAAAATAAATCTTTGTTATTTTTAATAGCGTTATCTACAGAATCTTTTTTCCAAACATTCAAACATCTATTATAAACTTCTTTAGAATTAAGGACTCTTCCAAAAAGGCTTTGTTTGATGATATTACCTTCATTATACCCTTGTCTAAACGGATAACTACTGTTTACTCCGGCCAGTAAAAAAATCGGTAATAATAAAAATATTTTTTTCATTTATACTCCTTAAATTATAAGCATTGCATCACCGTAACTGTAAAAACGGTAATTATGCTTAATTGCTTCTTCATAAAGTTCAAGTGTTTTTTTTCTACCTATAAAAGAAGCTACAAGCATTATAAGAGTTGATTTTGGCAAATGAAAATTTGTTAAAAGATGATTAACCCTAATAGGTTTATTTAAAGGATTCAAAAACAAATCACACTCTCCTGAGAGTTTTTTTTCTCTTGCATAATATTCAACTGTTCTTGTTACAGTCGTTCCTACGGCTACAATTTCAGTTTCAGAATCTAAAATTTCAGCGGTTTTAGCTGGAATTTCAAAAAATTCACTGTGCATTTTATGCTCTCTAATATCTTCAACATCAACAGGTTTAAATGTCCCGGCTCCTACATGAAGAGTTAAATAACTTTTATTTTTAATTTTACTTAAAAGCTCATCTGTAAAATGAAGACTTGCAGTAGGTGCGGCAACCGCTCCTTCTTTTTTGGCAAATACTGTTTGATATTCACTCTCATCAAGAGCTTCATCGCTTCTTTTTATATAAGGAGGCAGAGGAATATGACCTATCTCTTCAAGTATTTTAACTAATTCTAAAAATTCTATACTTTTCACTTTTAACTTTTTACTTTTTACTTGAAACTTCACAACCCTGCTTCCATCATCTAAAAGTTCTACCACCTCCGATTCTAAACCGTTATCAAAATAGAGTTTAGTTCCAACTTTTACTTTACCTCTTATATAAACTAAAAACTTATCATTAAAGGGTCTATTCAAAAGAAGCTCTATTTTTCCCCCACTTTCTTTTTTACCAAAAATCCTGGCTTTAATCACTTTTGTATTATTAAAAATAAAATGTTTATCTCCTACAAAATCTAAAATATTTTTAAATTTAGTATGAGTTATTTTATCTTTTTTTCTGTCATAAATCAAAAGCTTAGCACTGTCTCTTGGAGTTACCGGATATTTTGCAATTAACTCATCAGGCAGTTTATAATCATAACTTTCAACTAAAATATTTTTAGAATCCAATCATTTTCCTTAATTCTTGAGACTTTGTAGAATAGTTCATAGCAGTTTCAGGGGCTACTATACTTTTTCTTACTAAATCTGCTAAAATCTGGTTCATTGTTTGCATTCCTGTAGCTCCCTGGTTAAGCTGCATTTGAGAATAGATCTGTTGTATTTTATTTTCTCTAATTAAGTTTGCAATAGCCGGATTATTTATCATAATTTCATGGGCTGCAATTCTCCCTCCCCCAATTTTTGGAAGCAATACCTGAGCAATAACAGCCAAAAGCCCCATCGAAAGCTGAGTTCTTATTTGTGCTTGTTCTTCTGCAGGGAAAACATTTACAATCCTGTTTATTGTTTGATCAGCTGAATTCGTATGAAGTGTCCCAAAAACCAAATGTCCTGTTTCTGCTGCTGTAATTGCCGCTGCAATTGTTTCTTTATCCCTCATTTCACCAATTAAAATAACATCAGGATCTTCTCTTAAAGAAGCTTTTAGTGCATTTAAAAAACTTTTGGTATCTTTTCCAACTTCTCTTTGTGAAATTAAACTTTTTTTATGTCTATGAACAAACTCAATAGGATCTTCAATAGTAATAATATGCTTTGCATACATTATATTAATTTCATTAATCATAGCCGCTAAAGTTGTAGATTTACCGCTTCCTGTAGGACCTGTTACTAAAACAAGCCCTTTTTCTTTTTTTATAAGTTCTTTAAAAACAGCAGGTGCATTCAACTCATCTAAAGATAATGGTTTTTCAGGAATTATTCTAAAAACAGCCCCTAAATGTCCTCTTTCATAAAAATAGTTGGCCCTGAATCTACTAACATTTGGAATATCATAAGAAAAATCAAGCTCAAGATTTTCTTCAAATTTCGCTTTTTGCTTTTCTGTAAGTATGGAATAACAAAGTTCTGTAATATCTTCATCAGTAAGTTTTGGAATATTAAGAGGCTGCAATTTCCCATCAATTCTTAACATAGGCTCTACATTCACATTAAGGTGTAAATCACTAGCCCCGTGTTGATGAATATTTTTTAATAACTGTTCAAGTGTATAATTAAGCGCCATAATAATCCTTATTCAATAATTTGTGGAACTATAAAATATCCATCTTTTGTTTTTGGAGCATGAGTTAAAACATCTTTTATAATCTCTTTTTTAATAGGTTCATCTTCTCTTAGAGGAGTTGAATTTCCAAGTACCGAAAATGATGCATTAATATTGTCTGTATCAAGTTCATTTAACATATCAACAAACCCAACTATTTCTTCAAGTTCTTTTGCCATTTTTGATTTATCTTCAATTTCCACCATTGATAAAGTCTCAAGTCTTGTTACTAATTTTTCATCTATTTTCATTGTCCACCTTTTTTTTATTATAATTTTAACAAAAAAGGAACAAATATGGGAATATTTACTGAAGCTCAAAAATATATTGTAGGAGGAGTTAACTCTCCTGTTAGAGCATTCAAAAGTGTTGGAGGAGAACCACCGTTTATAAAAAAAGGGAAAGGTGCTTATATCTGGGATATAAATGACAATAAATATTTAGATTATATTCAAAGCTGGGGACCCCTCATTTTTGGACATTGCAATGAAGAAATAGAAGAAGCTATTATAAAAGCTGTAAAAGACGGTGTCAGTTTTGGTGCTCCCACTTCTCTTGAAGTGGAACTTGCAAAAGAAGTTCTTGAGCTTTTTCCTCATTTAGATTTAATAAGATTTGTAAATTCAGGAACAGAAGCCACAATGAGCGCCATAAGACTTGCCAGAGGTTATACAGGTAAAGATGATTTTATTAAATTTGAAGGATGTTATCACGGACACAGCGATTCTTTATTAGTCAGTGCCGGAAGCGGTGCGGCAACATTTGGACATCCAAGCTCTCCTGGTGTTCCGGCTGATTTTACAAAACACACACTTTTAGCAAAATATAATGATATTGAAAGTGTAAAAAAATGTTTTGAAAACGGTGATGTTGGGTGCGTAATAATCGAACCTGTTGCCGGAAATATGAGTCTAGTTCCTGCAGATAAGGAATTTTTAAATGAATTAAGAGAAATTTGTAATCATTATGGGGCTGTTTTGATTCTTGATGAAGTAATGAGCGGATTTAGATGTAGTCTAAGAGGAAGTTATGATATTTACGGGGTTAAAGCCGATATTGTAACTTTTGGTAAAGTAATAGGAGGAGGAATGCCTGTTGGAGCATTTGCCGGGAAAAAAGAGATTATGGAAAAACTCTCTCCCCTAGGACCTGTTTATCAAGCAGGTACTCTTAGCGGAAATCCTGTTGCAATGGCGGCTGGTCTTGCTCAAATAAAAAAACTTAAATCAAACCCTGATATTTATAAATCTTTAGAAGAAAAAGCAACAAAATTAATGAAAAATTTTGATGAGATTTCAAAAGAGAATAATATCGATTTTCAATATAATGTAGTAGGAAGTATGTTTGGATTTTTCTTTAATTCAATTAAACCCAAAAATTTTGATGATGTAAATAAATCAGATACTTTAAAGTATGCCTCATTCCAGCACAAAATGTTAAATAACGGATTTTATTTTGCACCAAGTGCATATGAAACAAGTTTCATTTGTACTCCTATGAGTAATGAAGATATTGAAAACACAATAAACAGTTATAAAAATATAGCAAAAGAGATTTAATGGATAACAGCGAATTTGCCAAAGGTAAAGGAAAAGTGGGCAAAACCGTTGAGGGAGCAGAAAAGCTTTCTCTTGGTATTTCTATTGTTGTTGCTATTTTAATGGGAATTGGAATTGGAATATGGCTTAATAAAACTTTCCATCATATATGGCTTTTATGGCTTGGAGTTATTTGGGGAGTAGCAGCTGCAGGAATGAATATAATGATAGCTTATAAAAAACTTAAAAAAGAACTTGATGAAGTAAAAAACGACCCAAAATACAAAAATTACAAAATAAAAAAAGAAGATGATGATTTGCTGGATAAATTTGAATAACTTTATCCTCCAGCTTTTGCAGCACTTGCCAAATTCCACATCGGAAGAAAAATACCAAGTGCAAGCAATAAAACAAGTCCTCCTATAACCGTTAGCATAATAGGTTCAATTGCAGCTTGCATATTATCAATTACTGCCTGAAATCTATCTTCATAATAAGAAGCCGCATTTTTAAGCATTGTATCAAGTTCTCCACTCTCTTCTCCAGCACTAATCATTCTAAGAGCAATAAAATTAACCAAATTAACTTCTTTAAGCATTTCTGCAAAACTTCTACCCTGATTAATACCTCTTGTTATATTAGATATTTTCTGTTTAATGACTTCATTTCCAACAATACCTTCTGAAATTTTTAAAGCTTCCACCAACGGTACACCCGAACTTAAAAGAGAAGATAAAATAAGCAAAAATCTATGAAGAGTAGCATATTTTATAATATCTTTAATGAGATATGTCTTTAAAAAAACAGTATCTACTTTATATTTAAAATCTTTTGAAGTTTTATAAAAAAATATAATTGCAAATATAATTGCAAAAAAGATAATTAAAACAAGCATTCCATAATGGCTTAAAACATATTCAGTCCCAAGTAAAATT
>JALUWM010000155.1 GCA_027019465.1 Campylobacterales bacterium | reverse complement strand
CCTTTTTGCCGTTATCCCCAAGGTAATAAAACTCTATATACTTATACTTACCTTCTCTATGCTCTCTGCTTAAATCGTTTTCAAAATGATTAAGCAAATATTCAAAAGGAATGCTTAATATTTTTTGTGTATCTGCATAAGTTAAGCCTGAAAGTTGCATATCTTCCCCTGCTTGATATGTATAAGCACTAATATTGCTTTCAATTTCTTTCATTTTAGCTAATCTTTGCTCTCTTTCTCTTTTCAACTGCTCTTCTCTTTCTTTTTGTTCTCTAATAAGCTGTTCTTTTGCGTTTATAAGCATTTTTTCAAAATCTACTGCATTACCATTGGTAACTATTGATTTTGCTGTGCTTGGGCTTGGATGATACATTCTTGCAAAATCTATCGTTACTGCATCTATATAGTTAAATAATCCCAAATCATTCGTAAAGTTTGCTACTGCTCTTTTATAAGCGTTCCTATCGTCCATTTTTATATCAATTTCTTTTGTAATAGGTATAATAACTCTAAATCGCTCAAAAACTATACCTTTTTTCTCTTTGTTGCTATTTTTTGTTTCTACTAAAAGAGCTTTAATTCCTTTTTGTTTTAAGCGTTCTGCAACTTCTTGCATAGTTATTAAATAATCTTTTTTATCATTGTCAAAATCTAAAATTAAAGCCGTTACTTTTTTTGCTTCATCGCTTTTCCTGTATCCATTTTTGAATATAAAAGGACTATAAAAATAGTTTTTAACTAATGTTTCCAGTTCAATTTTATTTTTAACTTCTTTTACTTTCCATCCATTTGTCAATTTTTTAGCTATGTTATCTTTAAAATATTCATCACTTATATAAGTGTATCCTTTTATAAAATTGTATGATAATTGCATTTCTCTCTCCTTGATATTACTTTTTTTCAACTGCTCTTGGTAAAGCTCATCTGCTACATTAAAAGCCTCTTTAACACTTAATCCTACCTCTTTTTGCAAAAAATCAACTACATTTTTTGGTTTTTGTTTATTTGTTAGATTT
>JALUWM010000154.1 GCA_027019465.1 Campylobacterales bacterium | reverse complement strand
ATAATTATCTGGGTATTTTTATAGTTATAGTGGGTATTCTTATGGCTATATATACATATAGATATTATACAAAATGGATAGAGCATTTAAAAGAAGGGAAAATAGATACAGATAAAAAAATATATCTGTTTTTATCTCTTTTTGTGGCTGTTATAGGAATAATTGTGCTTATTAGTATGTTTATAATTTAATCTTCTTTTACCTCTATTGCCTGATATGTATAAATAGTAGGATGATATGCTAAACAATCTCCAGGCAGTCCTGCTTTTAGGCAAAGATGTGCAAAGAAAATATCTACATTAGGAAGCTCTTCCCAAACTGATGGTAAAAATGTTGCCTGATGATTTGCAAGTTGAAGAATAACTCCATCAACTCCTGGTCTTATTTTTCTTTTTAGGTCTGCTGGGTCTTCATATTCTAATTTTTGGGGTATTGTTAAAACGCTTACATCAATTTCAATTTCTTCAAACTCCTGTGGTGTTAGTGGCGGAAATCTTGGGTCTTCAAAAGCCGCCGCTTTTGCATTTGCTATTACATCATCAATAAAAGGACGATAAGGTAAAATACTTCCAATGCATCCTCTAAGATTGCTTCCTCTTGGTTTGTTTTTCATTTTTAAAGTTACAAATGTAGCTCTCTTTTCTGCAAGCCATGAATATTTTTCTATCCATTCATCTTTGTTAATAAGTTTTTTTCCTTCAAATTCTTCTAAGATTGAAAGCCTTGCTAGTTGTGGTAATATTTTATAATCTTCCATTTTCCCCTCCTTATACTTTTATATATTATATCATAAAAGTTTAGTAAAGTAAACTCATATTCGTTCTCCCTCTACCCTCATTACTCATAAACTCATCCACCCATCTACCTACTAAGCTGGGCTTTTTCTTCAAGTTTATAAAGCCATACAAAAACTTCTACTATCGCTCCATACATTTTAGGAGGTATCTCTTCTCCTACATCTACATTTAAAAGTATATTTGCCATTTCTTCGTTTTGAAACATAGGGACATCATATTTTT
>JALUWM010000153.1 GCA_027019465.1 Campylobacterales bacterium | reverse complement strand
TTGGCTGTAGGATTTTTGTGGAGTATTCTTTATAAAAAATCAAGATTTATGATTACTGTTAGAAAGCTTCAAAAAAGTGGGCTTTTTTCTATTGCTTTGATGATTTTATTATCTTCTTATTCACACGCTTTTGATTTAAAAACATATGCAAAAAAATCTCTTCAACCATCAAATGAATGGGCAAAGGTTCTTGTCCAAGAAAATGGTAGAATTGAGCCTATGGATACGCTTGATTTGGATTTGGTGCATAAAATATCCAAAAAATCAAAAATTTTAGGACTTAATTATAATCAAATAGTAGCTGGAATGGTGGCTTTTACAAGAGATTTTCAAAAACTGCCTTTAATTTATGTAGGGCATCCTAAAATCAGAAAAATACTTGGAATTAAAGGTAAATACGCTTCTTATAATGATTTTTTCTTACCAAATGGAAAATTGAGATTTCAAAAACAAATAGATATTGCTCTAAGAACGCCTGATAAAGACAGAAATCAGCTTCAAAGGGAATATTTAAAACTAAATGAAAGAGTTTATGTTTCTTATACAATTTACAGTGCATCTATTTTTCATCTTTTCCCAACACCTAAATCTGCCAAAATGAACTATAAATGGTTTAGTTTGCCAGAAATTGCACAGGCAGTTAAAATGAATTTAATGTCTCCTATGAATGCTAATTTTTATTATAATTTGTTTTTCTCTTTGGCACAGGGAATTAAACAATATAATGCTAAGGAAGTAAAACAAGCCAGAATTAAAATTTATGAACTTCAAAAATCATATAGCGGGAAAATTCTTCCAAGTAAAAGTCGTGTAAAATGGGAGATTATTTATAACAGACTCCAAATATTTCCTAAGCTTATAGGATGTTATTTATTAATAGGTTTAATAGGAATTATTTTAGGGTTTATTGAAATTTTAAGACTTAAAAAATATAAAAAAACAGAATATGTTTTAATCGCTATTGGTGCTTTAGCTCTTCTTGCTCATACTGCAAATATGTTTTTAAGATGGTATATAGCAGGTCATGCTCCTTGGACAGATGCTTATGAATCTATTTTATTTATTGCTTGGGGCGCTGCTTTTGCTTCTTTGGTGTTTTTTAGAAAATCTATGTTGGCATATGGTGCTGGATTTTTTGTAGCCGGTATGTTTGTATTTGTGGCACATTTAAGTAATATTGACCCTCAGGTTACAAATACAGTACCTGTACTTAAATCTTATTGGCTTTTGATTCATGTTTCTGTAATTACTTCAAGTTATGGCTTTTTAGCTGTTGGTTCTATGCTTGGATTTTTAAATATTATTCTTTTTGCAATTCAAAAATATGCAAATAAAGATTTGAATATTCAAATTAAACAGATGAATAATATTATTTATCTTTCTTTATATATGGGACTTGCACTTTTAACCATAGGAACATTCTTAGGTGGTGTTTGGGCAAATGAATCTTGGGGTAGATACTGGTCTTGGGACCCTAAAGAGACTTGGAGTTTAATTAGTATTGTTGTTTTTGCTTTAGTGGTTCATACAAAAATGATTCCTAAAATGAGAGGAGAATTTATATTCTCACTTTTGGCATTTTTAAGTTTCTTTTTTATTTTAATGACATATTTTGGAGTGAATTTTTATATAGCTCAAGGGCTTCACAGTTATGGTCAAGATGCTTCTAAAAGTGATACTTGGATTTATTATATTTTCTTTGGTATGGCAATGTGGTTTGCTGTTGCCCTTGTAACACTTATTATGGGAATTTCTCAAAGAATAAGTAAACCTGTTGAAATAGAAACAACAAATAAAAAAGATAATTATCATCCTCAATTTAAAAATTAAAGGATCAAAAAATGGTATGTGATTTATGCGGAAGTGATAAAAATATTAGTAAATTTAAAGTAGAGCCAAAAGATGAATATGTTAATTTATGTGAAGATTGTAAAATTCAAATAGAAACTGGAAATTTAGATGAAGGGCATTTTCAATGTTTAAATGATTCTATGTGGAGTGAAAACAGTGCAGTTAAAGTATTAACATATAGACTTTTAAAATCTCTTGGAAGAAGTGATTTAATAGATATGATGTATTTTGAACCAGAAGAAGAGGCTTGGGCAAATACAGAAATTGAAGTAAAAAAAGATGCAAACGGAAATATATTGCAAAATGGTGATAATGTAATGGTTATTAAAGATTTGAATGTAAAGGGTGGAAATAATATTAAAAGAGGAGAAGTATTTAAAAATATTCGACTTGGAGATACCTCAGGGCATATTCTAGCTAAAAATATTTATATAAAAACGGAGTTTGTCAAAAAGGTTTAATTATGTATTTTATTATAAGTTTTAATTATAGAAATTCAAATGTTGCTTTAAGAAGCAAGCTTTCAACGCTTGTTTTAGAAGATTTTGAAGAGTTTAAAGAGGTTATACTTTTAAAAACATGCAATAGGATAGAAGTTGCTTTTGATAAAAAAAGAGATATTAATGAACTTTATGACAAAGTTTTTCATAAAGTTGTAACTCCGGAAGAATTTTTAAAAGCGGAAATTTATGAAGAGCTTGAAGCAGTAGAGCATATTTTTACAGTTGCTGCTTCACTTGATTCTATGGTTGTTGGAGAGACCCAGATAACAGGTCAGCTAAAGGATGCTTTTATTGAATCGTATGAAAAACATTTTATTTCTCAGGATTTAACAAGACTTATTCATTTTTCTTTTAAATGTGCAAAAAAAATAAGAAATCAAACTTCTATTTCAAGTGAGCCTGTAAGTGTAGCCAGTATTGCTGTTAGAAAAGCAAAAGAAAAATTAAATGATTTAAGCGGTTATAGTGCTGTTGTAGTTGGTGTTGGGGATACTGCAAGGATTGTTAGTAAAAATTTAATAAAAGAGGGCGTAAATATTATTTTGGTTAATAGAACTGTTGAAAATGCTATTGCCTTAAAAGAAGAACTTGGAGATGAAGTTAATATAGATGTCCATTCAATAGAAATGCTTCCTAAACTGATTAATAATTACAGACTTTTATTTACTGCTACGGCGGCATCTTTTTGTGTTATTAAAAATGAGCATATTAAACCAAAAAATTATAAAAGATTATGGTTTGACTTAGCAATTCCAAGCGATATTGAAGTTATTGAATGTGATAATATTGAAATTATAAAAGTAGATGATTTAAAAGAAATAAGTGAAAACAATCTTAAAAAAAGAGAAAATGAAGTCAAAGCGGCTAATGATGTTATTAAAAAATGTGTTAAAGAATTTGAAAAATATTTAAGTGCAGTTTCTATTGAACCTGTAATTAAATTTTTGCAAAGTAAAGCTCACGAATGCGCAAAACGCTCACTTAAAAATGCAGTTAAAAAACATTTTATACCTGAGGATTTGGAAGAAGAGGTTGAAAAAATACTTCATAATTCATTCAAAAGATTTTTACATCATCCAAATTTAACTCTTAGAAAAATGTCTGACAGTGCTGAGGTTGATATTTTTGTATCAGTTATTAGAAGATTATTTGGTGAGAATGAGCTTAAGATGGATATGAATAAATGTGAATATCATATGGAAAAGGGAATATTTAAGTAGATAAATGAGTATAAAAGTATAGGAGTGAATGTGTATATGTGTGAAGAAGAAAGGTGAATTTTAAATGTTAAGTTTTAAATTTTAAGCAAAAGGATTATTATGGGAAAAGTTTTTATAGATGCATGTTTTGGTAAAGAGACACCTTATACACCGGTTTGGATGATGAGACAAGCTGGTAGATATCTTCCAGAATATATGGAAATTAGAAAAAAGATAGGTAATTTTCTTGATATGACAAGAAATCCCGAGGTTGTTGCTGAAATCACTTTACAACCTGTTAGAAGACTTGATGTTGATGCGGCAATTTTGTTTAGCGATATTTTAAATCTTCCAATGGAGATGGGACTTCCTTTAAGATTTGAAAAAGGTGTTGGACCTGTTTTTGATAAAACTATTAATAATGAAAAAGATATAGATGCTTTAGATGAAAATGCTAGTAAAAAAATTTCATATGTTTATGAAGGCGTAAAGTTAATTAGAAAAAATTTAGCCGATGATAAAGCATTGATTGGGTTTAGCGGTTCTCCTTGGACAGTTTCAACATATGTGGTAGAAGGAAGAGGAAGCAAACAGTATGCAAAAATTAAAAAAATGGTATATGCAAATCCAAAACTTCTTCATAAACTTTTAGATAAAGTAACCAATCAGACGATAAAATATCTATCTAATCAAATAAAAGCCGGAGCTGATGCAATTATGGTTTTTGACAGCTGGGGTGGAGCGCTTGAGAGAGAGAAATTTTTTGAATTTTCGTGGGAATATATGAAAAAAATAGCAAAAGAGCTTAAAATAAATTATCCAAATGTACCTGTTATTTTATTTTCAAAAGGTATTGGTCTTTATTTTAATGATATTGACGGGGAGTTTGATGTTTTAGGGGTTGATTGGAATACACCAATTGATTATGCACTTGAAATATTTAACGATAATTATACACTTCAGGGAAATATGGAACCTACAAGACTTTATAACAAAGTTGCTATAAAAGAAGCTGTTACTGAAATAGCAAAAACAATGAAAGGGCACAGACATATTTTTAATTTAGGCCATGGAATTTTACCTGATGTGCCTGTTGAAAATGCAAAATATTTTGTGGATTTGTGTAAAGAAATTACTAGGAGATAACAATGAATTTAAGAAGACTTAGACTTAACGGAAATTTAAGAGATTTAGTTAGAGAAAACTATTTAACCAAAAATGATTTAATTATGCCTGTTTTTATAAAAGAAGGGCTTAGTGGCAAAAATGAGATTAAATCAATGCCAGGAATTTATCAATACGGAGAAAAAGAGTTTTTAGATGAAATAGCAGAATGTGTAAATCTTGGAATAAAAGCGGTTATTTTATTTGGTATTCCAAAATTAAAAGATTCTTGCGGAAGTGATGCTTTGGATGAAGAGGGGCTTATAGCCAGAAGTGTTAGGGCTGCAAAAGAGGCTTTTGGAGATAAAATAGCAATTATTACAGACCTTTGTTTTTGTGAATTTACAGACCACGGACACTGCGGAATTATTAATCCAAAACTAAAAACGGTTGATAATGCTGCAACGTTAGAAATTAGCGTTAAACAAGCCCTTGTTCATGCAAAAGCGGGAGCTGATATGATCGCGCCTAGTGGAATGATGGACGGAATTATTGAAGCTTTAAGAAACGGGCTTGATAAAAACGGATTTTCTCATATGCCTATTATGAGTTATTCTACAAAATTTGCATCTGCATTTTACGGACCTTTTAGGGATGCAGCCGAGAGTGCACCGGTCGAGAGTGAATATTTGCCAAAAAACAGAAAAACATATCAAATGGATATTGCAAATTCTAAAGAAGCTCTTTTAGAAAGCATTATTGATGAAAATGAAGGAGCTGATATTTTAATGGTAAAACCGGCTTTGGCTTTTATGGATATAATAAAAGAAGTTAAACAAAATACGTTAAAACCGCTTTGTGTTTATAATGTAAGCGGGGAATATTCTATGGTAAAAGCGGCCGAAATGAACGGATGGATGAATTACGAAACTTTAATGATGGAGATTTTAACTTCGTTTAAAAGAGCGGGAGCTGATATGATTATAAGCTATCACAGCAAAGATGCTGCAAAAATTTTATAAAGGATAAAAATGAAATTAACAATAGCAACAAGAGGAAGTAAGCTTGCCTTATGGCAGGCGGAATGGGTAAAAGCAAAGCTTGAAAATTTAGGGCATGAAGTTGATTTAAAAATTGTTACAACAACAGGGGATAAAATTCTTGATAAACCTTTAGCTGATATCGGTGGTAAAGGACTTTTTATAAAAGAAGTTGAAGAAGCACTTTTAAATGGAGAAGCCCAAGTAGCAGTTCATTCACTAAAAGATTTTCCAACTCAGTATGAAGAAGAACATTTTTCACTTACTGCAATTCCAGCTAGAGAAAGTGTAGAAGATGTGTTTTTAAGCGAAAATTTTGAAACATTAGCAGAACTTCCTTCAAATGCGGTTGTGGGGACAAGCTCAATGAGACGGGCAATGCAGCTTAAAGAATTTAGAGGTGATTTAATTATCCATGATTTAAGAGGAAATGTAGATACAAGAATAAGAAAATTAAAAGATGGTAAATATGATGCTATCATATTAGCCCATGCGGGAATGAAAAGATTGAATTTACTTGGAAGCGTAAAATATTATGAAATTTTAGATACCGATATTATGATTCCTGCAATGGCTCAGGGGGCTCTTGGAATTGAGACGGTAAATGATGAAAAAGTTATAAAAGCCGTTAAACC
>JALUWM010000152.1 GCA_027019465.1 Campylobacterales bacterium | reverse complement strand
TATTGTTTAATTGATTCCAAATTTTGTCAAAATCTTTGTTATTGGTAGCATTAGAAGTTTGAATCGGTTGAATTATTGTTGGAGTAGGATTGTTTAAATATTGTCTTAAAGTTTTTCTAATTTGCCCTAAATTTTGATTTGTGCGTTTTTGTATAAAATCAATTATAGTTCCTTTATCTTGCGGATCGTCTGGGTTAAAATAAACATAATATCCGTTTTTTTTGCTTACGATTATAGTATCATTTTGTTTTAAAATTATAGTTTGTTTAGTTGTTTTTTTAGTATCAACTACATATCCAAAATCTTGTGCCACTAAAACAATATTTATAGATTGTTTAAATAGTTCTAATTCGTTCATTTTGATTTTATTAAATCCTTTTTTTATTATATTATGTATTTGGATTATAACTAAAGTTAAAAATAAAATATAGTATTCTTTTATTATGTAGGAATAGTTTATTGGCTAATTTATGTTTTATTTTATGGGGGTTTTAAAGCGAAGATATATTATATTTAGTTAAAATACTTGAAATATATTATCATTTTTGATAACATATCACTATGAAATGGCAAATATTATTTTTTAACGATAAAGTAGAAAAAGAAACTTTGGAATTTCCACCAAAGATTTTAGCAAAATTGTTACATATTTTTGAGCTTATACAAGAGCTTGGCTCTACAATAGGAGAACCTTATATTAAACATTTAGATAATGGACTTTTAGAAATAAGGGCAAAAGGTCAAGAAGGTATAGGTAGAAGTATATTTTGTTACCAAAAAGGTCAAAAAATAGTGATATTACATTCTTTTATTAAAAAATCTCAAAAAACTCCTAAAAAGGAGTTAGAAATAGCATTACAAAGAAAAAAGGAGCTTGAAAATGGTAAGTTTTAATGAATTTAAAAAAAAAGCTTTATCTAATCCTGAAGTTAAAGAAGAATATGAAAATTTAAAGCCAATTTTTGAAATTAAAAAACAATTACTTCAAGCAAGATTAGAAAAAGGATTAACTCAAGAAGAAGTTGC
>JALUWM010000151.1 GCA_027019465.1 Campylobacterales bacterium | reverse complement strand
CTTAAAAAATATACATATATGTATAAACAAGGGATGATAAATATAACAATTTTATTAATGAAAGAAGCAGATGCCAGAAAGGCAAGAGCTGAACTTATAAAAGCAAGATTCAACGAAGCATTGGCAGCAGCAGAACTTCAAAAAGCAATAGGAAATTTAGTAAAGGAGTATAAATGAGAAAAATAGTAGCATCTATACTTGCCGGAGTTACACTGTTTGGTTATCAATTAGCAACGGCAAAAAAAGAAAAAATAGATATAACAAACACATATATAGCAAGTATTTATTCAAAAAATCAGGTAATGGTTTCTACAAGACTTATGGGATATATAAAAAAGATGAATGTTGAAGATGGGGAAGTTGTAAAAAAAGGTGAAGAACTTTTTGAAGTGGACCCTTCTGATATTTACAGTATGTTAAATCAGGCAAGAGGTGCTGTAATGCAGGCAAAGAGTGGACTGTTAATGGCTGAAATGTCTTATGCAGATGCAAAAAGAGATTATGAAAGATTTAAAAATCTTTATGCAAACGGAGCTGTTAGCAAAAGAGATTTTCAAAAAATGACTCTTAATATGAAAATTAGAAAAGAGCAGGTTGATATGGCAAAAGGGATGTTAAAACAAGCTAGTGCCGGACTTGAAAGAGCAAAAGCACAGCTTAAATATTCAAAAGTTGTCTCTCCAATAAACGGAGTTGTAATAAGAAAACTGAAAAAAGTAGCCGAAATGGCACTTCCTGGATATCCTATATTGGTTTTAAGTGATTTAAATTCTATTAAAGCGAAAAGTTTTGTGCAAGAGAGCGATTTGGATTATTTTAAAATAGGAATGCCGGTTAAAATATATGTTCCTGCTGTTAAGAAATATTTTAACGCAAAAGTATCCACTGTGATTCCAAGTGCAGACCCGACGACTCATTCTTTTGTAGTTAAATATACACTTGATAAGACAAAAGGTCTAATTCCTGGAATGTATGCAAAAGCAAAAGTTGTAGTAGCTAAAAAAGAAGCAGTATTAGTTCCTTTTGCAGCACTTAC
>JALUWM010000150.1 GCA_027019465.1 Campylobacterales bacterium | reverse complement strand
GAAATGCCTGCATACCTGCATCCGCCGCTGATTTTTTATGATACCAAAAGCCTATTAAGGCGTAACTTGCAAGTCCCATAAATTCCCAACCTACAAATGCACCGATTAGATCTTTTGTAATTACAAGTAAAATCATACCACCGATAAAAAACAAAACTTTTGCATAATATCTTGGTTGGTCTGGATCTTCTCCCATATAATCATGGGCAAAATGAATATCTGCAAAACCAAGTCCTGTTGCAATCAAAAGCATAATAATTGAGAGATGATCTATATAAATACCAAACGGTAATGTGAAATTACCATAATGTATCCATGGGATATCAAAATTAATTACTGTTCCTGAATGTTTTACAAATAAAACAATACTTGCAATAAATAAAATTGCTCCAACTATTTCTGCCGTCCAAAAAGCCAAAGGCTGTTTGAATTTACCTAATATATAAGCTACCGCCGCACCTAGAAACGGTGCTATTAATAAAATCATTACTGCATTATTCATCTTCCACCACCTTATCTAGATGATCTGGGATTATTTCACCAGTTATTCTATTTGTAAGAATAAATATTAAAACTCCGGCTGCCGCTTCAAGAGTTGCTATAACAATTATAACATAAGCAATAGCCAAATCTCTTGTAAGTCCAAAATGATACGCTCCGCTTGCAAGAAGCAAAATAACCGCATTTAAAAGCATTTCAAGAGAAAAAAAGATTCTTAAAAAATCACTTTTACTCGTTACTCCATAAAGCCCTACTGCAAACAAAATCAAAGCAGTAATGGCATCTATATAAAATCCTGTCATTTTTATTCCTTTCCATATTTAAGGGTATGTAACATTCTGATACTTCCATAAAGAACGCTTGCTGCTACAACTCCCATAAATACTGCTATTAATGCATAATTGTTAGTAAATACTTTTACTTGATCTTGTAAAGAAATGGTTTTATGTGCAGCTTGTACAGGTATTAAAAACGGAACTATCATAAGTCCTATTAAAACAACTGTAACAATAGCAACAGCCCAAGGTCTGATTTTAAATTCAG
>JALUWM010000149.1 GCA_027019465.1 Campylobacterales bacterium | reverse complement strand
CATCAACTACCGGAACACCTGAAATTCTATAATTAGCCATAATTTCGTGAGCTTTTGCAATAGGCTCATCAGGTCCGATTTTAACAGGGTCTATAATAATTCCGCTTTCGCTTTTTTTAACTTTTTCTACTTCTTTTGCCTGAGTTTCAATATCCATATTTTTGTGAATTACACCAATTCCGCCAAGTCTAGCTAGTGCAATAGCAGCTCTGGCTTCCGTTACTGTATCCATAGCAGCTGAAACAACAGGAATGTTTAAAGTAACATTTTTTGTAAATCTTGTTTTTAAATCAACTTCTTTTGGTAATACATTTGAGTATTGAGGAACTAATAACACATCTTCAAATGTTAAAGCTTTATATTTTATTCTCATTTTTCTTCCTTTACAATATTTTCAACTATTTTTGCACCGTTAAACAAAGTCTCTTCGTCAAAATGTTTTGCAATAAGCTGCATTCCAATAGGCAGATTTTTACCATCTTTTCCAACAGGCAGTGAAATTGCAGGAACTCCCGCTAAATTTACCCCGATTGTGTAAATATCGCTTAAATACATTTCAAGCGGGTCTTTTTTACTTCCAAATTCAAACGCTGTTGTAGGAGTCACAGGTGTTAAAACTAAATCTGCTTCACTAAAAAGTTTATCAAACTCATTTTTAATTAAATGTCTAACTTTCATTGCTTTTATATAATAAGCATCATAATATCCGCTACTTAATACAAAAGTTCCTAGCATAATTCTTCTTTTAACTTCTTCTCCAAATTGAGTTCTTGTTAATTTATATGTCTCTTTAAGGTCTTTTCCTTCAATTCTGTTTCCATATCTCATTCCGTCAAATCTTGAAAGGTTAGAGCTGGCTTCAGCAGTTGCCACAATATAATAAGTCGCCACATCCATTTTTGAATTCATAAGATTTTTATGAATAATTGTATGACCTTCTTTTTCAAGTTCTTTAATTACATCTAAAATAGCTTTTTTAATGTCTTCATCAGCTTCATCAATATAATTATCAATTACAGCTATTTTAAATTTTTTATTAGTATAAAATTCAATTTTTTTATTCTCAACAGGAGCTGAAGTTGAATCATTTTTATCAAATCCAGCTAAAATATTGTAAAGAATTGCAGCATCTTCTACATTTTGGGTAATAGGTCCTATTTGGTCAAGTGAGCTTGAAAAAGCAGTAAGTCCGTATCTACTAACCCTTCCATATGTAGGCTTCATCCCAACAACTCCACAAAATGCTGCCGGTTGTCTAATAGAACCACCTGTATCACTTCCAAGTGCGGCAATAGCAAGCCCTGCTCCAACAACAGCGGCACTTCCTCCACTACTTCCCCCAGGAACACAATTAGAATTATACGGATTTAAAGTTTTTCCGTATTGACTAGTTTCAGTAGAACTTCCCATTGCAAATTCATCCATATTACATCTACCAAATGGACTAAGCCCTGAATTAAGCATTTTTTCAATTACAGTTGCATTATAAGGACTTACATATCCTCTCAAAATTTTAGAAGAACAGGTGATTTCCCACCCTTTTACATTTATATTGTCTTTAATAGCAACTGGAACACCTTCACCACTTTCAGCTAAATCAGTATCTAAAAACTGCTCAATATATCCGCCTAACTTTTTATTCTCTTTTGCTTTATTGTTTATATCTTTTTTAATTTCTTTAAGCTCTTCACTGCTTAATGTCAAAGCTTTTTTTAATGTTATCATCACTATCCTTTATTATTAAACTTTTTAACCATAAATATATTATAAAACTACCTGTAACTAACAAAAAAACAGTAAAAAAAATCAACCAAGAAGGAATTGGTTTATCCATTAATTACCTTTTCACATCTATCGCATAAACTATTTTCTTTTTTACTCAAATATCTCCAACATCTAGGACATTTATGTAAAGGGGATTTTTTAATTATTACAACAAATCTCTCATCTTCACCTACATGAAATTCATCTAAAACTTCACTTTTCACACTATTACTAATTAAACTTACATTAAAAAATTCATTCATTTCTTCTCTAAGTAATTTATCGTAATTCGTCTCAATTGCAAGTTCAAGAGTATCTTTAATAACTTTTTCTTTTTTAAGTTTATCTACAATTTCATAAAATTTGCTTCTAATTTCAATAATTTCTTCATCAATAGGATTTTTTACACTCACAAGAGGAGTATAAACAAAATCAAAAATATCTTTTGCATCTTCTTTTATAATTTTTGGAGCATTCTCAATCGCTTCATCCATTGTATATGTTAAAACAGGAGCTAAAATAGCCATAAGTTCTTTTGCAATTACTGCCATTGTACTTTGAGAATTTCTTCTTTTTGGTGAATTAAGCGATTCACAATATAATCTGTCTTTACAAACATCCATATAAATTGCACTAAGTTCTGTTACAACAAAATTATTTAAAATTTGCATAGCTTTTGAAAAATCATATTTTCCAAACAGATAAATAACTTCATCAAATATACTTTTTGCCCTAGACAAAATCCATTTATCTATCATTGAAGGATTATCAAGTTTAATCTCTTCTAAATCATTTACATTTGCAAGTAAAAATCTAACAGTATTTCTAAGTTTTCTATACTGCTCACTTACCTGTTTTAATATATTGTCACTTATTTTAATATCTCCCGTATAATCACTAGTAGCAACCCAAAGTCTAAGAATTTCTGTTCCAAATTTTTTACTAACTTCATTTGGAGCAACAACATTCCCCTTAGACTTACTCATCTTCTCACCCTTTTCATCAACAGTAAATCCGTGGGTAAGTATAGATTTATAAGGAGCTTTATTTTCAACGGCAGTTGATACTAAAAGTGAACTTTGAAACCAGCCTCTGTGTTGGTCGCTTCCTTCAAGATACATATTCGCCGGATACTCTCCCGCATCATAATTTCCATTTTTTAATACAGCAAACCATGTAGAACCGCTGTCAAACCATACATCTAAAATATCTTGCACTTTTTCTAAATTAGGTGCCAAATCTTTTTTGGATTCCGGTAAAAGTTCTTCAATACTCATATCATACCAGGCATCTGCACCTTTTACTTTAAAAATTTCATAAATATTTTCTATAATTTCTTCGTCAATAATTAATTCATCTGTTAATTTATTTCTAAAAAATGCAATAGGAACTCCCCAGTCTCTTTGTCTGGAAATACACCAGTCAGGTCTATTCGCAACCATTGTTTTAAGTCTATTTTCCCCTGTTTTTGGAGTAAATTCAACATTTTCTATTTCACTTAAAGCTTTATTTCTTAGCGTATTTCCGTCAACTTCTTTATCCATCGCAATAAAAAACTGCTTAGTCGCCCTAAAAATAATAGGATTATGACATCTCCAGCAATGAGGATAACTATGGCTAAATTTGGAAACTTTAACTAAGTTTTCTCCTAGCATTTCTAAAATTTCAGGCTGTGCATCAAAAATAAATTTTCCTACAAAGTCAGCCGATTTTTCTCCTAAAAGTTTTTCACTCTCTACAATTTTAGAATATTTGCCTTCATCATTTACAGGTTGAATAATATCTTCATATCCGTATTTGAGCCAAACTCTGTAATCATCTTCCCCGTGTCCCGGTGCTGTATGAACACATCCGGTTCCTCCGTCCATTGTTACATGTTCTCCAAGTAAAATAATAGACAATCTGTTATTAAGAGGATTTACAGCTTTAAGTCCTTCAAGTTCTTTTGGGTCAAACTCTTTTATAATTTCTCCGCTTACAACATCCTCTTCTTTCAGTTTCTCATATAAAGGTTTTGCAACAATAAAATTATCACTTGTTAAAACATACTTTTCCTCAGGATTTAAAGAAATACCCATATTTGCAGGAAGTGTCCAAGGAGTTGTAGTCCAGATAATTACTTTAGCGTGTTTAGTATCTAAGGCTTTATTTGATTCTTTACTTAAAGGAAAAGCTACATAAATTGAATAATCTTCTTTTTCTTCATACTCAACTTCAGCTTCAGCAAGAGCCGTTTTATCGTGCATACACCAAAATACAGGCTTGCTTCTTTCTATTAAAAGCCCTTTTTTAGCTATCTCAGCCAATGCTTTATAAATATTTGCTTCAAATGCAAAATCCATTGTTTTATAAGGGTTATTCCAATCAGCTATAATTCCTAAATTTTTAAATTCTTCTTTTTGAATATCTATAAATTTAGCAGCGTGGGCTCTACAAAGCTCTCTTAATTTTGCTTTAGGAAGTGATTCTTTTTTTGCTCTTCCTATCTTTTTTTCAACCTGTTGTTCAATAGGGAGTCCATGACAGTCCCAACCTGGCACATATCGTATATCAAACCCTTGAAAATAGTAATATTTGTTAATAATGTCTTTTAAGATTTTATTAAGTGCGTGTCCTATATGAATATGCCCGTTTGCATAAGGAGGTCCGTCATGAAGGTTAAATTTATCGTTTCCGATTCTCTTTTGTTTCATTCTTTCATAGACATTTGTACTAAACCACTTTTTGTATCTTTTTGGTTCATTTTGAGGTAGATTACCCCGCATAGGGAAGGCAGTTTTAGGAAGTAAAAGAGTGTCTTTATAATCCATTATAAGTTTCCTTTTTTACGGTGTATTATATCAAATATTATTCAATATGTGAGACAAATTTAACAACTTTTGTATCAGGAAAAATTTCTCCTGCTTTATTATCATACTCAAACTGAGATAAAATATCTCTTATAACATTAATTCTTGCTCTTTTTTTATCATTTGCATCCACAATGATCCATGGAGCATAAGGAGTTGAAGTCGCATCAAACATATCTTCTTTTAATTTTTGGTACTTATCGTAATGTTCATAACTTTTCCAATCAAGGCTTGAAAGTTTCCATTTTTTAAGAGGGTCTGTTTCACGAGATTTTAAACGTTTTTTTTGTTCTTCTTTTGAAATATCGAGATAATATTTAAAAAATTTTATTCCTTCATCCACTATAAGCTCTTCAAATCTTGGACACTGCCTCATAAATCTAAGATACTCATCTTTTGTACAAAAATGAAAAACCATCTCTACTCCAGCTCTATTATACCAACTTCTGTTAAATAACACCATTTCTCCACCTGCTGGGAAATGTGGTACATATCTTTGAAAATACCACTGACTTTTTTCTCTATCATTTGGCTTATCAAGGGCCACACTTTTTGCGAATCTTGGATTTAGGTGTTCAAGAATTCTTTTTATCGTGCCATCTTTTCCTGCTGTATCTACTCCTTCAAACAAAATAATCATTTTTTTATTATTATTTTTAAGCCAAGTTTGTAGTTTTACAAGTTCTATTTGAAGTTTTAAAAGCTCTTTTTCATAAAATTTATCTTTTAATTTACCGTTTTTTTTAAATATTTTATCTTTTGGCAAAGAGTATTCAGGCAATAAATTTAAATCTTTTTTACTCATCTTCATTCCTTTTTTAGTATAATTATATCATAAGGAGTTTAAATGGAGATATTATTTATAGGTAAAGAGTGGATTTTTAAAAAACTTTTAAAAAAAGAACTTTTAAAACATATCCAAGCAAAAAGTATTAAATATTTAGAAAGTTTTGAAATAGATTTTGAGCCTAAAGAAGATACATTAATCGTAACATCAAATAAAACATACCCTTTAGTTACAAGAATAATTTCAACAATTCTTAATCAAAACCCTGTAATAAAAGAGAATATTCTAGTTCCAGAAAATGCCAAATATTCAAAAAACAGCTTTTTAGTTAAAATAAATGATTATGAAATAAATGTAATTTTATTTGAAGATATTTTACCCGAAATTTTTCTCATAACTCCACAATATGAAAAAATAAATATTTTTAAGATGGATAAAGATATTGTAAAAATGCTAATAGAACCTATTTTTAATGCTACTAAAACAGATTACACAATGATAGAAAACGAAGGTGGATTTTTAGAGATTTATACAGAACCTTTAAATGAAAAAATAAAAAAAGAGATTTTAAACGCTATTCCTTTTATCGTTTTTGGAGATATTTTTGAACATATCATAAAAAATCTGCCTCCTAAAAAAATAACATTTGCCGAAAGCTGCACAGGCGGGCTTATTGCTTCAAGTTTAACTAAACATTCAGGTTCTAGCAACTGTTTTGACGGAAGTGTTATAACATATTCAAATGAAATAAAACATGAATGGCTAGGAGTAGAAAACTTCACACTTGAAAAATACGGAGCTGTAAGCGAACAGACAGTAAAAGAGATGCTTCTAGGCGCTATTGAAATAAGTAAAGCCGATTATGCCTTAGCCGTAAGCGGAATTGCCGGACCAACAGGTGCTACTCCAAATAAACCGGTTGGAACTGTTTATATAGGAGTTGCAAGTCGTAAAGAATTAAAAGTAGAACTTAATCATTTTAAAGGCGACAGAAATTATGTACAATATCAGGCAATGATGAATGCTATAAGAATGTTTATAACATTTAGTAATTTATATTCAAAAGGAAATTAATGAATCCAATTAATAGAGTTAAAAAAGCCATTGAAGAAATTCAAAAAGGCAATATTATAATAATGATAGATGATGAGGACAGGGAAAATGAAGGAGATTTAGTTTACGCGGGGGTATTTTCTAGCCCTGAGAAAGTTAATTTTTTAGCTAGTAAAGGAAAAGGGCTAATTTGCGTTTCCATTACAGATGAAATTGCAAAAAATTTAAATTTAAACCCAATGGTACCACAAAACAGCGAAAGTTTTTCAACCGCTTTTACAATAAGTGTTGATGCAAAAGAAGCTAAAACAGGTATAAGTGCGTATGAAAGAGATTTAACTATAAAAAAACTAAGCTCACCTACAAGCAAACCGGATAATTTTGTGCGTCCTGGACATATTTTCCCTTTAATAGCCAAAAAAGGAGGCGTTTTAGTTAGAACTGGTCATACAGAAGGAAGTGTAGATATTTGTAAATTAGCAGGAGTTTATACAAGTGCCGTTATTTGTGAGATAATGAATGAAGATGGAACAATGGCAAGAAGAAGTGATTTAGCAAAATTTGCTAAAAAAGAAAAATTAGCTGTTGTTTATATTTCAGACATTGTTGAATATAGACTTCAGTTTGAGAGTTTAGTTGAAATTATTAATAAAGAAGATATCTTTTTTGACGGAGTGAAATTTAAAAAATATACCTTTAAAGACCATTTAGGAAATATTCATTACGCAATAACAAATAAACCAAAAGAAACATCAAATGTGAAATTTTATAAAGTAACAAAAAATACAGACTTTTTACTTAATGATGAGAAAATGAAAGAATATAAAAAAGTAATTGAATATATTAAATATAATAACGGGGCTGTAATTTTTATAGATTCAAATTCAAAAGACAATAAAGAATTCGGAATAGGAGCTCAAATTCTAAAAAAACTTGGAATAAAGAAATTAAATCTTTTATCAAACCACAAAAATGAATTAAACGCCCTAAAAGGATTTGGCATTGAAATTAAAGAATATGTGGAGATAAAATGAAAATAGTTTTGCATAATATGGGCGGGGCTAGAAGTGAAAAAGAATTAAAAGAGTTTCTTTATAATATGTTTATGGATAAAAGAATAATATCTTCTCCGATAAGATTTATTTTAGCCCCTTTAATTTCTAATTTAAGATACAAAAAAGTTTGGAAAAATTATGAAAAAATAGGCGGCAGCAGAATTTATAAGATAACAGAAAATCTTGCTAAAAAAATGAGAAAATTAAGCAATAAAGAAGTAGTTTATGCTTTTAGATATACAAAACCCCATTTAAAAGATATAGTAAAAAATGAAGAGATTATTTTTCTTCCTTTATATCCTCACTACTCTTTTTCAACATATGAAAGCTCACTTGATGAACTAAAAGAGAATAAAATTAGAGCAAAAATAATAAAACCTTTTTATAAAAACCCTAAATTTAATGAAATACTAAAAGAAAATATTTTAAATTCTATAAATAATCCCAAAAAATGGAATTTAATATTCTCAGCCCACGGACTTCCTAAAAAAATGATAGAAAATGGAGATTTATATGAACAGCAAATAAAAGAACACATAGAAATTTTAAAAAAACTTTTGCCTGAGTTTAAATCAATTTCTCTTGCTTTTCAATCAAGATTTGGACCGGGAGAGTGGCTAAAACCTTATTTACATGAATATTTAGAAAATTTTAAAAATGAAAATGTTTTAATATACCCTATTTCATTTATGATAGATAATTCCGAAACTGATTTAGAACTAAAAGTAGAATACAAAGAAGTGGCAAAACACATAGGAATAAAAAATTATAAAGTTGTAGAATGCCCTAATGGAAGTGATAAAGTAGCAAAATTTTTATTAGAGCTTATAAAACAAACGGAGGTCTAAAATGAAAAAATTTCTAATTTTCTTCTTAATAACACTCTCATTTTCATATGAACTTAAAGAATTTGTTACTTGTAAAGAGATTAAAAATCATATCCCTATAAAAATAACAAATCATTTTACAACAAAAGACAAAAAAGCATATGCTTTTGCTTATTTTACAAATATTGAAACAAATAAAACAATAGATTTTATATGGGAAAAATATGCAAATAATAAGTGGAATTTATATGCAGATATTAAACTTCCAATTTTTACAGGTTCTAGATGGAGAACATTTTCTTATATTACAATAAGACCGTTTTTTAAAGGTAAATGGAGAATTGGTTTATTTGATGGGAATAAGACAATAGCTTATAAAGATTTTAATATCTCTTCTTAATTTTTTCTTTATTTATTTTATTCTTTGACACTAAAACTGTATTGGTGGAGGCGTGGGGAATCGAACCCCAGTCCAAAAGCAAAGTACCCTAAGCGTCTACACACTTAGTTTGTTGATTATACTGCTTTGCAAGGCTCAGCAAACAAAGCCTTTTTGCAAAGAGAGATACTTAAGTTTTGGAAAATCCGCCGTATCCATACGGAAAATCCTATCCACACTTTACTCTTCATCCTAGGCTGTGGAAAACCTCAGCAGACGAAGGCGCCCGAATGCTTAATTAAGCAGCAGCTGTTGCTACTGCTGGGCTATAGTTTTTGTTATTTGTTGCGTTTATATTTAGTGAGCCATTTTACCGCTTACTCAGGCGGGTGTGCAGCTTAGGGCTTTTTACCCTTGTCGAAGCCTAGTCACCCCCGTTAAACTCTTTTTAAGAGCTTAGCGCGATTGACTGATAGAATAATATCAAACAAAACTTAAAAAGTCAAGTAATTTTTAAGAAAGCTTTAAGTTTTTATTTAATCAATAAAATTCTAACTTGATTTTTTGTCAAAAATTGTCTATTTATTCCCTTTTTAAAATTTTATCATTTAAAAAATCTAAAAAGTGGGATTTTTGTTTAAATTCTTTATTTATTTCATCTTTATCATAATACTTTTCTATCCATTCCATTAAAGAAAGATTGTTATTCTTACTAAATTCTAAATATTTTTCAAAAAAAAAGTCCATTTTTCCAGCCTGGGAATATTTAATATGTAAATAAGGGAAAAAATTAAGTTCTTTAAGAGCTTTTTTTATAGGAATATTTTTTACAACATGTAAATACAAAACCGCTACAAATCCTGTCCTGTCACTTCCTGCTTTACAATGTATAAGTCCTGGGGTTTTTATGGATTTTAAAATATTTATTAAATTTAATAATTCTTCTTTACTCGCAAATCCTCTTGATTTTAAAGAAACAGAAATAAGCTTAACGTTATATTTTTTTACTATTTCTATTTCATAATTTAAATCTTTTAAATGTTCTTTACCTCTTAAATTTAAAATTGTTTTAATATTGTGTTTTTTTATAATATTTTTAAACTGATTTTTTGTCGGTTGGGCACTTCTATATAAATCTTCATCTACTCTATGAAAATTTAGATAAAGATTACTCAAAAAATAATTTTTATGAAAAAATTCTTTTAACAATTGATTTCTTCTTTTATTATTTTTGCTTTTTCTTTAATTTTTTTAATTTTTTCATTATTAGTTATATCTTCAAGTAAAACACTAACAAAAGCACTTCCAACAATTACTCCATCTACATTTTCGGATTTTTCTTTTGCTGTTTTTTCATTTACTCCAAATCCTATGAAAAGCGGTATATTTGTAACTTCTCTTATATTTTTTATAATTTCGCTTAAATCTTCTTTTTTACTAGCTCCTGTAATTCCTGCATATGCCACAAGATAAATAAATTCTTTTGGATTAGAGAGTATTTTTTTTATTCTACTTTTAGAATCTGTTGGAGCTACAAAAGAAATTAAAGGAAATTTATCTTCATAAAGAGTGGCTTCTTCATAAGGTAAATCAGGAATAATAAATCCTTTTACTCCAAAATTTTTAGCCTTATCTAGCATAAATTCATAGCCTTTATGATAAAAATTATTAAAATATCCCATCCAATAAGTAGGAATATTTTTTGCAATTTTTTCACTTACATCAAATGTATCTTGAAGTTTAAAGCATTTCATTAATGCTTTTTTATTAACTTCTTGAATAACATCACCATCCGCTACAGGATCTGAAAAAGGAATTCCAAGTTCAATTCCATCTACATATTCACTTAATTCATTTATTAAATCAACCGTAAATTTTTTATCAGGATAACCGGTTGTAATGTATGCTATAAGTTTTTTCATTGCTTTCCTTTGGTATAATTATAAAAGATTATGAAATTATAACAAAGGTGTAATATGAAAAACACATTATCTATATTAAATAAAAAAGAAAAACTTACAATGATTACGGCTTATGATGCACTTTTTGCAAAAATGTTTGATGAAATTGCAGATATTATTTTGGTTGGAGATAGTTTGAATATGTCTTTTTTTGGAAAAGGCGATACCCTAAGCGCTACAATAGAGCAGATGATTTATCACACAAAAGCCGTTTGCAACGGTGCAAAAAAAGCATATATTGTTTGCGATATGCCTTTTGGAACATATAATACTTCTGAAATTGCTCTAGAAAATGCCATTAGAATCTATAAGGAGACAAAAGCGGACGCCGTTAAACTTGAAGGAGGAATTGAAAAGGCTGAGATCGTAAAACTTTTAAGCGATAACGCAATAGCGGTTGTGGGGCACATAGGTCTTATGCCTCAATTTAGTAGAAGCGAAGGCGGATATAAAGTAAAAGGAAAAGATGAATCTTCAAAAGAGAAGCTGTTAAAAGATGCAAAAGCTATTGAAAAAGCAGGAGCTGTAATGCTTGTTATTGAAGGCGTTAAAGAAAATGTGGCAAAAGAAATAAGTGAAAGTATCTCTATTCCAACTATTGGAATTGGAGCCGGAAGATATACAAAAGGTCAGGTTTTAGTCTGGTCTGATATGCTAGGATTTTTTGATGAATTTAAACCTAAATTTGTAAGAAGATATTTAAACGGTGCTGAAATAGTAAAAGAAGCGGTCAAAAAATATGTAGAAGATGTAAATAGTGGCAATTTTCCAGCTGATGAGGAGATTTATTAATGCGAATAGTAGAAATAGAAAAAGTTGATTTTGAAGACAGTTTTGAAAAATCACTAAGACCTGCAAATTTAGATGAATATATAGGTCAAAAGCAAATTAAAAAAAATTTAAAAGTATTTATAAAAGCGGCTAAAAAACGATCTGAAACACTTGACCATCTCCTATTTTTCGGACCTCCCGGGCTTGGAAAGACAACTTTAGCAAACATAATAGCCAATGAAATGAATGCAAATCTTAAAACAATATCAGCTCCTATGCTTGAAAAATCGGGAGATTTAGCAGCAATTTTAACAAATCTTGAAGAAGGTGATATTTTATTTATTGACGAGATTCACCGTCTTAAAGCCAGTATTGAAGAAGTTTTATATTCATCAATGGAAGATTTTAGACTTGATATTGTAATTGGTAGCGGACCTGCGGCTCAGACAATAAAACTTGATATTGAAAAATTTACTCTCATAGGAGCTACAACGCGTGCCGGAATGCTTAGCAATCCTCTTAGGGATAGATTTGGAATAAGTTTTAGATTAAATTTTTATACTCAAGAAGAATTAGCTCTTATTGTAAATCTTGCAAGTAAAAAATTAAATACCAAAGTTGAAAAAGAGGCTTCTTTTGAAATAGCAAAACGCTCTCGTGGAACCCCGAGAATTGCTTTAAGACTTCTTAAAAGAGTCAGGGATTTTGCCGAAGTTGAAGAAACCCATATAAGCCATAATTTAGCTAAATACGCACTTGATGAACTTGGCATCAATGAACATGGTTTCGATGAGCTTGATATTAGATTTTTAACACTTCTAGCCGATGCTAAAAAACCTCTTGGTCTTTCAACTATTGCCGCAGCTTTAAGCGAAGATGAAGATACAATAGAAGAAGTAATTGAACCGTTTTTAATAGCAAACGGATATATAGAAAAAACTCCAAAAGGAAGAATTGCCACAAGAAAAAGTTATGATATATTGAGATTTAAATCAGAAGTATTGTTTTAAATATAAAATATAAGGATTAAAATGAAATTTTTAACAGTTTTAACAATTATAATAGGATATTTTGTATATTTAACATATCAGCCATATCTTTTAGATATAGCAATAGCATCACTTATGGCTATTGCATTTGGTAAAATAAATTATATGCTCTCAAAAAAAATCAAAAGTCACTATATCATAGCTTTAATAGATACATTTATATTAGCATTTATGATTTTTGGTCCTTTTTTATATTTCATAATAGAACTTGGCAAATATATAAGCCATTTTGACCCAACTATTCTTAAAAACATAACCATTGAACTTCAAAAGCTATTAGATCATCTTCCTCATATTTTATCTTCTAAAATAGAAGAATATTTAACTTTGGATAATATAAACCAACTTTATAAAAAACTCCTACCTTTTTTGGCAACTCTAACTCAAAAAAGTGCTTTTTTCATAAAAGACGCTTTTTTAATAGTAATATTTTTCTTTTTTGCAATACTTTACGGAAAAGAAATACTTCTGTTTTTTAAAAAAATTATTCCCATGTCTGAAAGACAACTTAAATCAATGTTTTTTAATACAAGTGAAGTGATGAGTGTTGTTTTTTATTCAAGTATTTTAACAGCACTTCTAGAAGGAACTTTATTTGGACTAATAGTAAATTTTTACGGAATGGATTTTTTCTTTTTTTTGGTTATGTATGCATTTTCTTCAATGATTCCTATAATAGGCGGTATTATTATGTGGGGACCTGTTAGTTTATATTTATATACTATCGGAAATACTAAAGGAGCAATTGTTGTTGCTATATATTCCATAATAGTTATATCAATAATTGCAGATACATTTATAAAACCTTTAATTATAGCTTGGATTAAGAAGTTTTTTGAAAGTGAAATGGAAATAAGTTCTCTTCTTATTTTCTTTTCTATCGTTGCCGGACTTTCTTCTTTTGGTTTATGGGGAATTATTTTAGGACCTGCAATCACTACTATGTTTATTTCGGTTTTAAGATTTTATGAGAAGCTCAACTAAATAAGTTAAGTCATAATGGCTAAACTTTTTTTATTTTTTCTATAAATATACTTGACATTAATAAAATAAATTAGTATAATTTCATTGTCAATAAAAACAAAAGAGTGCTAAAAATGAATAAAAGACTTGAATTAATCTTATATAAGCTAATTAAATACTATATAAAGATAAAAGAACCTATAAGTTCGAAGTCTCTAAAAGATTTAGCACATCTTAATATTTCAGCTTCTACCATAAGAGGTTATTTTCAAAATCTCGAAAAAGAAGGAATGCTGAAAAAAGAGCATATAAGCAGTGGATCATATCCAAGTATCAAAGCAATGGAATTATTTTGGAATCGAATGTTGCCAAAAAAATGTGAAATGACTATTGACAAATTAAATAAAGAATGCAAAGAATTTGATATTTTTGCTTATATAAAGATCTCTGAAAATCAATTGTTAAATGAAATTTATAATGTAAAAGATAAATTCATTCTTTTAGAATTTGATAACGATGAAATCGTAATTAAATATCAAAAAGAAATCTTTGATTTATTAAATTCATTTAAAATGATGTACATATCAGATTTAGAAAAAATTTTTATTAAATATAAAATAGATAGTTTATTGGAAAAACTAAAAAAATTTAATAAAAATATTAAAATTAATGAAAAGTTATTATATAATAACTTTAATAACTTAAATTTGAATGATTTAAGTTATATAAATAACATAAAAATTGATTATCAAAATCAGTCAATAATCAAAAAAATTGAATTTTCAAAAGATAATAGTAATTTTGAAATTTATTTAATTGGGAATATATATTCTGACTTTTTAAGTCTTTTTGAAACTATGAAAGGAGGGAAAAATGAGTAAAAAGAAACATGATAAAAATGAAGAAAAAGAAACTCAACAAAATCCAGAAAAAGAGATTTTAAAAGAAAATGAAGAACTTAAAGCTAAACTTGATGAAGCCTTGAGAGCTTATGCAAAATGCGAAAATGATAAAAAAATCTTGCAAAAAGAAGCAGATGCTTATGCAGATTATGCATATGAAAAATTTACAAAAGATCTTTTACCAGTGCTTGATTCTCTTGAACTTGCAATAACACACTCAGGGGATATTGAGGATAAAGCTGAAGCTTTTGATAAATTGCTTGAAGGAGTAAAACTTACTCTTAAAAAAATGATTGATGTATTTAAAAATCACGGAATTGAACCTGTTGAACATAAGGAGTTTAATCCGGAATTTCATCAGGCAATTCAACACGTTCAAAGTGATAAACATAATGAAGGTGCTATAGTTGATATCTATCAAAAAGGATATAAACTTAAAAATAAACTAATTAGACCATCTATGGTTACAATAAATAAAAAATAATTTAAGGAGGACAAAATGGGAAGAGTTATAGGAATTGACTTAGGAACAACAAACAGTGCAATGGCATATTATGATGGAAAAAATGCTAAAATCATTGCAAATAAAGAGGGTAAAAACACTACTCCATCAGTAGTGGCCTTCACAGATAAAGGGGTTTTAGTAGGTGAACCTGCTAAAAGACAGGCTATTACAAACCCTGAGAGAACTATTTATTCTGTAAAAAGAATTATGGGGATGATGTGTAGTGAACCAAAAGCTGCAGAAGCTAGAAAACATGTTCAATATAAAATTGTTGATAAAAACGGAGCATGTGCTGTCGAAGTAGATGGAAAAGTATATACTCCACAAGAAATCAGTGCAAAAATTTTACAAAAATTAAAAAGTGATGCTGAAGAATTTTTCGGTGAAGAAGTAACAGAAGCTGTAATTACAGTACCAGCTTACTTTAATGACAGCCAAAGAAAAGCTACTCAAGAAGCAGGAAAAATTGCAGGTCTTAATGTATTAAGAATTATTAATGAACCAACAGCAGCAGCTCTTGCATACGGGCTTGATAAAAAAGGCGAAGAAAAAGTACTTGTTTATGACCTTGGTGGAGGAACATTTGATGTTACAATTCTTGAAATTGGGGATGGAACATTCCAAGTTCTTTCAACAGACGGTAATGCATTTTTAGGAGGAGATGATTTTGATAACAGAATCGTTGAATGGTTAATTAGTGAATTTAAATCTGAAAATGGAATTGATTTAAGCCAAGACAAAATGGCTCTTCAAAGATTAAAAGATGCGGCAGAAACAGCTAAAAAAGAACTTTCAGGAAAAGATGAAACAGAAATAAACCTGCCATTTATTACAGCAGATGCAACAGGACCAAAACATTTGGTTAAAAAACTAACAAGAGCAAAATTTGAAGCTATGATTGATGATTTATTACAAGAAACTTTAAAACATATCGATACAGCTTTAAATGATGCAGGATTATCTAAAGATGAAATTAATGAAATAGTAATGGTCGGTGGTTCAACAAGAATCCCTAAAGCACAAGAACTTGTAAGTAACTATTTTAACGGTAAAAAATTAAATAAATCAGTTAATCCTGATGAAGTCGTAGCACTTGGTGCTTCAATTCAAGCCGGAGTATTAAAAGGTGATGTAAAAGATGTATTATTACTAGATGTTACTCCTTTAAGCCTTGGTATTGAAACATTAGGTGGAGTGATGACAAAAATTATTGAAAAAGGAACAACTATTCCTGTTAAAAAATCACAAGTTTTCTCAACAGCGGAAGATAATCAAAGTGCAGTTACAATTCATGTTCTTCAAGGTGAAGCAGAACTTGCAAAAGACAATAAATCACTAGGACAATTTAACCTAGAAGGAATTCCACCAGCACCAAGAGGAGTACCTCAAATTGAAGTAACATTTGATATTGATGCAAACGGGGTATTAAATGTAAGCGCAAAAGACAAAACAAGTGGAAAAGAACAAAAAATCACAATTACAGGAAGTTCAACTCTATCTGAAGAAGAAATTGAAAAAATGGTAAGAGAAGCTGAAGAAGCAAATAAAAAAGAAAAAGCAATTATTGAAGCAATTAAATCAAGAAATGAACTTGATGCAGTTGCATATCAAGCTGAAAAATTCATCAAAGACAATAAAGACAAACTTGGTGATGTAAGTGCACTTGAGGCAAAAATTGCAGACGCTAAAAAACTTGTAGAAGAACAAAGCGAAGATAAAGCAAAAATTGATGCTTTAAAAGAAGAAATTAACGCTGAACTTCAAAAAGCGGCTCAAAATATGGCTAAAGCTGGACAAGGTCAAGCTAATGCTGGGCAACAAAACACTAATCAAAATAAAGGCGGAGATGACGACGTTATCGACGCAGAGGTTGAATAATCAACCTCTCTTTTTGATATAATTATAATTACAAATGGGCACACCAAGAGACTGCTAGAAATAGAGGAAAGTCCGGGCTGCAGCAAGACAGAAGTCAGTCTAACAGACTGCCGTCGTAAGACGAGGGAAAGTGCCACAGAAAACAGACCGCTAATTTAGCAAGGGTGAAAAGGTGAGGTAAGAGCTCACCAGAGGATATAGCAATATATCCTGCTAGGTAAACCCACTTCGCAGCAAGGAGGGATGGTAAAGTCTTGCAATTTTACCCTCCGCAAGAGCAATACCGCAAGGTATATGCCTAGATAAATAGTCTCTTAAACAGAACCCGGCTTACAGGTGTGCCTTTTTGTAATTACAACTCATCTTCTAATCAACACATTAATTCATTCACTCATTTATAGTATAATTCCACAAAAAATAGGAGGCTATATTGGATTATTATGAAATCCTAAATGTTAGCAAAACCGCTACACAAATAGAAATAAAAAAAGCTTACAGAAAACTTGCTATGAAATATCATCCTGATAAAAATCCGGGAGACAAGGAAGCAGAAGAAAAATTCAAAGAAATAAATGAAGCATATCAAGTATTAAGTGATGAAGAAAAAAGAAAGATATACGATACATACGGAAAAGAAGGCCTTGAAGGCAGAGGATACAGACCTTCTGGAAACTTTAAAGATATTTTTGATATGTTTAATGAAATGTTTGGAGGTGGATTTTCTAGCGCAGAGAGTGAATACGAAATGCCTTATGATTTAGATAAAGGAATGGAAATAAATCTAAGCTTTGAAGAAGCTGTTTATGGAGTTAGCAAAGAAATCCAAAATGAATATTATGCTTTATGTGAAAGATGTAACGGCACAGGAGCAAAAGAAAAGGAGACCTGCCATACTTGCGGTGGTAGAGGAAGTGTTGTTGTCGGAAATGGATTTATCAGAATGAGCCAAACATGTCCTACATGTGAAGGTAAAGGCTACATAATAAAAGAAAAATGTCCTAAATGCAAAGGAAAAGGCTACTCTATAAAAAAAGAAAAAATTCACATAGATATACCTGCTGGAGTAGATACAGGTATGAGAATGAGGGTTGCAAATAAAGGTAATGAAGGCCCAATGGGCAGAGGAGATTTATATATTTTATTTAATGTTAAACCTTCAAAAATTTTTAAAAGAAAAGGAAATAATCTAATAGTTGAGGTTCCTGTTTTTTTTACAAGTGCCATTCTAGGAGAAAAAATCAATATCCCTACCCTTAAAGGCCATAAAGAAATAGAAATCAAACCTTTTACCAAAGACAAAACCCAAATAATTTTTAAAAATGAAGGGATTGCCGACCCTAACACAGGATTAAAGGGAGATTTATATGCAATTATAAATATTGTATACCCTAAAAAACTTAATGATGAACAAAGAGAATTAATGGAAAAATTACATCAAAGTTTTACAGGAGAGATAAAAGAACATAAATCATTTCTTGAAGAAGCCATTGAAAAAGTAAAAGGCTGGTTTAAGGGTAAATAATTTACCCTAAAAGCCAATTTATCAAAAGATAAGCCGGTTTAAAAATATAATTTGCAATAGGTGTAAAAAGAATAATTAAAAGCAAAATCATTCCATAAGGTTCTATTTTGTTATAAAATCTAACAATTCCACTCCATCCAAACTGCAAAGATAAAAATCTTAAAGCATTTGCCCCATCAAGTGGAGGTATAGGAATAAGGTTAAATACTGCCAAGATAACATTAATCAAAACAGAATAATATAAAAATAAAAATACCATACCACTAAAAATATCTGAAGGCGGATAAAAAAAGCCTATTATACTTGAAGCAATAAGTGCCAAAAAGAAGTTATAAGTAACTCCGGCTAAAGAAACAGCTACAGCTGCCATATATCCCCCGTTTTGTATAACCTTAAACATATTTACAGGCACAGGTTTTGCCCATCCAAAAATTATAGGATCGCTAACACCTGCTAATTTTTGAGAAAAAAATAAAAGCAAAGGAAAAACAATACTGCCAAAAGGGTCTATATGTTTTATTGGATTTATAGTAAGTCTTCCGGCATTTTTAGCCGTGTCATCTCCATAATGCTTAGCAACGGCTCCATGCATTATTTCGTGCCCTATTATAGAAACTCCAAAAGCTAAAACAAGTGCACTAAACTGAATAATAACTTCCACTATTTTCCTTTTTTACATCCGTCGGTTAGATACGGTTTTTTACCCTCTCTTAATTCTTCTTGTATTTCATTAATAGTCTTACCCACTCTATTCCATCTTATTGTACCGTTTTTATTCCAGCTCATATAAATAAACCAAGGTTTCCCGACAATAAGTTTATAAGGAACGGGTCCCCAAAATCTTGAATCGTCACTATGATCTCTGTTATCACCCATCATAAAATATTCCCCTTTAGGAACAATAACAGGGCCATAATTAAATATTTGAGGAAAAGGCGTATTTGAAGGCAAAACTTTTGGATCATGATGAATACCAGGATAAAGTTTCATATAAGGATCTTTTGCCCACAATTCTCCATTTAAGATAACAGTTTTTGCTTCCATTTTTTTTGCAAATTTTATTGTTTTAGCGGTATTATTATCAACTCTTAAATAAAGATGCTTATTTCTAACCATTAGTTCATCTCCTCCAACACCCACACATCTTTTTACAAAATGCATAGAGGGTTTGACAGGATAACGAAAAATTACAATATCCCCTCTTTTAGGACCAGGACCGTCTATTAAATGCCCATCTCCCCTAAAATCAGGCAAGATTGGAATCTCAAGCCAAGGAATATGAGGAATCGGAATTCCATAAGCAAATTTTTTAGCAAACAGAGCATCTCCTGGAAGAAGAGTCCTTTTCATACTCCCGCTTGGAATCACAAATGCTTGAGCTAAAAAGAAAATAACAAGTAAAACAATTACAATAGTTCCGGTCCAACTATTAGACCAGTGATAAAATTTTTTTAATTTATTTTTCATCAAGAACCTTTTTTAACAAAATTTCTTGCGGCTTTAATAGTGTTCTTAAGCAGCATTGCAATAGTCATAGGACCTACACCTCCAGGAACCGGTGTTATAAAAGATGCTTTCTTACTTACATTTTCAAAATCAACATCTCCCACAAGTTTTCCATTTGGAAGCCTGTTTATACCAATATCTATAACAGCCGCACCATCTTTTACCATATCCTCTGTAATTAGATTAGGTTTCCCGACACCTACAATCACAATATCAGCTCTTTTTGTATGTTCTTTTAAGTCTTTTGTGGCAATATGACAAATATCCACTGTAGCCATTTCATTAACCAATAAAGCCCACATAGGCTTACCTACAATATTACTTGCCCCTACAACACAAACATCTTTTCCGTATAAATCAATTTTATACTCTTTAAACATCTCCATAACACCAAGAGGAGTGCATGGGACAAAACTGTCAAGTCCTTCTACTAATCTTCCCATATTATACGGATGAAAACCATCAACATCTTTTGCAGGAGATACTCTTTCAAGTATTTTAGTAGTATCAATATGTTTTGGAAGTGGAAGTTGTATTAAAAGTCCGTGAATATTCGGATTTTCATTAATCATATCTATAGTTGAAAGAAGTTCTTTTTCGCTTATTGTTTCAGGAAATTCGTGAACTACAGAATAGATTCCAACCTCAGCGGAAGTGTTTTTTTTCATTCTTACATAAGTCTGACTAGCAGGGTCATTTCCTACCAAAATAACAGCAAGTCCCGGAGTTAATCCCTCTTTTTTCATTTCATCAACTTCAACCTTAATCTCTTCTCTTATTTTTTGAGAGAGTTTTTTACCGTCTATGATTGTCATTTCTTTTCCTTTGTGGTAAAATATTTTAGAATTTTAACATAAAAGGCTTTTTTTGAGATTAATACTTTTTTTATTACCTCTTTTTTTATTGGCAAAAGAGAATTGGTTTATTACAAAACTTGAATATGGCAAAATGTTATATCACAATCCAAGAGGTATAAGCTGTGCAAAATGCCATGGAGAAAATGCGCAGGGAAAAATAATTGCAAAATATTATATAATAAAAAATAATCAAAAAATCCTAAAAACAATAAAAGCCCCGGATATTACAAATATTAATTTTGAAACTTTCCAAAAAAAACTTTTTCATAAAAAACTCTCCGTTATGCCAAAATATGACTATTTAACTCCCCAAGAAATCAGTGCTATATATCTTTATATCCAATCTTTAAGGAATAAAAAATGATTTTTGAAAATACAAATTTTTTAGAAGAAATTCTAAAAAACAACGATATAAAAAAAGCTCTTGCATATATAAAGCCTATTAAAACTAATTTAGTAACTACCAAAAAAAGAAGTGCTTTAATGGTAAGCGGTCATCAAATAAAACATTTAAACAAAATAGATGAATTAAAAGCAGATATTATTATGCTAAATTTAGAAGACGGAGTTCCTAAAGATAAAAAAGAGATAGCAAGATATTTAATTGCTATTTTTCTTTCAAACTACAAAAATCCAAATAAAGAAATAGTAATAAGGGTAAATCCTTTAAATAAAGGTGGAAAAGAAGATATTAAATTTTTAGAACAATTTAGTTTTAAGGCTTTTAGAATTCCAAAAGTAAATTCCATTGAAGATGTTGATGACGCCTTTTTTTTAACAAATAAAGATTTACACATTTCAGTAGAAACAAAAGAAATTTTTGTAAATCTAAAAGATTTCACACATCCTAAAATAAAAGCTTTCTATATAGGAATATATGATTTATTAAATGAGCTTAATATTTCTCATTCCATTATAAATCCTGAGAATCCTTTTATTCATAAACTTTTAACTGACTTTTCCTTATATTCCAATTACAACTCAATAACACCTATCGGATTTGTATATCAACATTATAAAGATTTAGAAGGTTTTAAAAATTGGTGTCTACTTCAAAAAAATATGGGAATAAAAGGTGTTGGATGTATAACTCCCGCCCAAGTTGAAATAGCAAACAGAATTTTTGATGAAAATATAGAATTTGCAAAAATAATAGTTAAAAGATTTGAAAGAGTTGGTCCTTTTACAATAGACGGGCTTTATGTAGATGAACCTATTTATAAAAATTATTTGCGAATATTACAAAATTAATCTTCTTTTTCCTTCATCATTAAAATATGTTTTCCTCTTTTTGTATCTTGAATATTAGCGGATGTTAAAATTTTTTTTGCTTTTAAATAATCTTTATTTAAAGCATATTTTTCAGCTTTTGAGAGTATTTGATTAAATTTTGTTTTAAGTTCATTATACTCTTTTAAATCTTGTAAATAAGTATATTTTTTTGTCATTTTAAGGGCATTTTTCAAATCTTCATTTTTAATAAATTCTAAAAATTTTAAAGAGTTTTCAACAACTTCACTAAGCTCTTTAGCTTTTATTTCATAACCTTCTATATTTTTTAAAATATCAAGTGCTTTTTTTGCCTTATCAAATTTTTCTTCTTTTATAAATTTTTTAATAAATTTATATAAAAACTCGCCATATTCCATAACTTCCTTATATTCTTTTGTGTTTTTTAAAGCCGGATTTAAATTTATAATTTCAAAAAATTCTTTAAAATTTTTCTCTTCTTTTGCTCTTTTTAATTTCAATACAAACTCAGGATTACTAAATATAGATTCAATATAAATCATTTTTGAAGGAATATCCATAAAAGGCTTCAAAATTATTTTTGCCCTCTCAATTTCATTTTCTGAAATAAATTCAACAGCTTTTTCATAAACAGCATTAAATTTATTTTCTAAATCTTGATAATATTTCGTTTCCTTTAAAAGCGGATATTCTTCAATTATTTTATAAGCTAAAACATAATCATTTCTATTTAAAGCAAATTTTAAGCGTTTTATATTTCTAAAATTTTCAATAACAGTTTCACTTTTTTCTCTAAGTTCCCCAACAGCCATTAATTTATCCAAAACCTTAAGAGCCTGAGCTTCATCTTCTTCAAAGAGTTCTTTTGCTCTTTGAATTGTTAAATCAATCATATAATCTAATTTTTCATACTCTTTTGAAGATTTAAGATAAGGGTTTTTATTTAAATATTCATAAGCTTTTACAAAATCTTCTTTTAAAACAGCATTTAAAAATTCGTCTTTTTCTTCAAATAAATCTTTGTAATAAATTTCACCATTTGACTTAGAAATAAAAAAATAATTATTAAAAACAGCTATTTTATCAATATCATCTGTTTTTAAAAAATCACTATTTTCTATAACAAGTTCTTTTAAATTATAAATTAAGATGTTGTCTTTATTTGCTATAAGCAAAAAATCATTATCAATAAAAAAATCTTTAAATTCTTTATAAAGTTTTATTATGTCTTTATAATCTTCATTATCTTCTCTCCATAAAACAGTAAAACTCAGTTTATCACTGCTTATAAGAAAATTTTTATATTCAATCTTTTCAACAGATTTTAAATGCAAATATCTCTCTTTTTTACTTATATTCATCAAATTATAAAAAATAACTGCTTTATCAAATCCTCCTGCATACAAAAAATTACCTGTTTCATCAAATTCAATATCAGTTATGAAATCTTTGTGTTTTGGGAGTTTTAAGACTAATTTTTTAAGTTCTGTATTATAAACATAAACATCTCCACTAATAGAAGAAAAAGCAAAATATTTATCATCTTTTGAAAAATTAACACTTAAAATATCCTGTTTTTGTTCCATAAACTCTTTTATTAAAGATTTTTTTTCTAAATCCCATAAAAAAAGAATATTTTTAATTCCTATCAATAAAAGTGTAGCACTATTTGAAATTCTTACACTTTTTTCATCAGGTTTATTATACTTTAATGGAATTTCATAAGAATCTATTATTTTTAAATTTTCATCTATATAATAGATTTTATTATGTTCATCAACAATAATTAAATTTTTATTTCTTATACAAAAATAAGAAACTCTTGCTTCTATATTTTTAAAAAGTTTCATTTTTTACCTTTTTTTTATAATTTCTATAATTAAGAATACCCCAAGTAAAAAAGCAAATAAAAATCCTGTAATTCCAAAAATCGATATATTTTTAAAAAGAGGAGGCACCCGTGAGCTTAAAAGCATAGAAGAGCCTATAAGAATTGAAGCTATTACAATAGACAAAGAAAGTCTATTAAAAGATTTTGCAATTGTACTTTGAAATTTTTCAAGTCCAACATGTTCAAATTCTATTTTTAAATTTCCTTTTTTTATTTTATCTATTATAATTTTAAAATCGTCGGGAAAAGAAAAAAAGATATCCCAAAAAGTGTTATTAAACTCTAGCGATTTAAAAAAAACATCTTTAAAAAAAGAAGGATAAACTTTTTTTATAAAAGGTTCTATTTCTCTGGCAGCATTAAAATCTGGATAAAGCTGTTTTCCTACACCCTCCATTGTAATAAGAGATTTTGCAAGAAGATAATTTTCTTCTTTAAAAAAAATTTTATATCTTTGCATAACCTTTAGCATATCTTCCATTAAAGATTTAAGTTCAACTTGTTTTAAAGAAGAATAAAAATAACTTGAAATAATATCAGCCATTTCCTTTTGAAATGAAGAAATATCAATATTATCATTTACTTTCGAAAGTTTTAAAACATACAAAGCCGCTTTTTCTTCTTCTTTTTTAATTACATAATAAATCATTTCAACAAAATTTTTCCAATCTTCCTTACTAAGCCTTCCCATTATTCCAAAATCCAAAAAAACTATTTTCCCGTTATAAATCATCAGATTTCCTGGATGTGGATCGGCATGAAAAAATCTGTGAACAAAAATTTGCTCACAAATTAAATTAAATCCTTTTTTTGTAATTTCTTTTAAAGAATAACCATTTTGTTTAAGTTTTTCAGTTTCTGAAATTTTAATTCCATCTATATATTCCATTGTTAAAACACGTTTTGTACTGTATCTTTCATATAATTTAGGAACTTTTATATTTTTATTGTCTTTAAAATTTATATAAAAACGTTTTAAATTAATAGCTTCTAAATTAAAGTTTAACTCTTTTTTTATTGTTTTTGCAAATTCAAATACTATTTTTTCTAAATCAATGCCATATAAAAGAAATTTATCTCTAAACATTCTTGCAAAATGTTCTAATATAGAAATATCTGCAAATATTTTTTCTTCTATAAAAGGTTTTAATATTTTTACCCCTACATATTCTCCCGTTTTTAATTTAGCTTTATATACCTGTCCTATTGAAGCACTTGCCAAAAGAGTAAATTCATCTTCAAAAATTTCATTTATATTATATTCAAATTCTTCTTCTAAAACCTGTTTCATAACATTAAAAGGTAAAGGAGTCACACTGTCTTGAAGCGTTTCAAACTCTTTTGCAAGCTCTAAAGGGATCAAATCAGGTCTTAAAGAAAGAATCTGAGCAAGTTTAATAAATGTAGGGCCTAACTCTTCTATTGCATTTTTTATTCTTTCGCTTCTTGAAATTTTTGGTTTTTTTTTAAATGGGACGGAAATCCCAAGAATTTCTATAATATCGCCAAAGCCGTATTTGGCCAAAATAAAAATTATCTCTTTTGTTCTTTTTAGCTCATATATTTTATTTTTCATTTTTTAACATATTTTTAAGCTCTTGAAGTTCCTTTTTCATACTTTCAACATCTTCTTTTGTAGCTAGCCCTAATGAATTTAACTCTTTTTTTACCTCTTCTTTAATAAAAGATTTAATTTCATCAACTTTTGTTATAGATTCTTTTTTCATTTCTTCTATTAATTCATTTGCTTCTTTTTCATTAAGCTGACCTCTTTTTTTAGCCTCATTAATAAATTCCTCAACTTTTTCTTTTGCTAAAAATGCACTCCCAACTCCTATTTTAATTAAATCATCTAAATTAAGATTCATTTCCCACTCCTTTTTTTACTATTTTATCAAAATTTTTAAAAAATTTTTCTATTTTAGGTGAAATTACGTAAGAGCAATATGGATTAGAAGGATTATTATAAAAATAGTTTTGATGATAATCTTCCGCTTTATAAAATTTTTCAAGAGGTTTAACTTCTGTAACTACATTAATTCCTTTTTTTTTAAGTTCTTCTATTTTTTTAAGAGCTTTTTGCTTTTGATTTTCATCTAAATATAAAATTATCGAGCGGTATTGTGTACCTATATCATTTCCTTGTCTGTTTAACTGAGTCGGGTCGTGAATTTGAAAAAAAATATTAAGCAATTCATCAAAACTAATTATATTTTCATCATATTCAATTTCTACCACTTCAGCGTGTCCGCTAACTCCTGTACAAACCTGCTCATATGTTGGATTTTTCCTCCTTCCTCCCGCATAACCGCAAGTCACACTTTTTACACCTTTAATTTTTATAAAAATAGCATCTAAACACCAAAAACAGCCCCCGCCAAAAACTGCTTTAGCCATTTATCTCCTTTAAAATTTCATTTGCAATACCCTCTTCATCCACTCTTAAAAATCTTTCAACACTTTTAACATCTCCGTGTGGTATAAATTTGTCCGGGTATTCAAAACTTCTTATATATTTATGAAGTCTATTTTCTTTTGCAAAAGAGCTTAACATCTCACCTATTCCGCCTTTTTTGCCATTATCACTTATAACATACCATTTGTTAGCTTCAATATTTTTTAATAACTCTTCATCAAAAGGTTTTACAAATCTTAAATCAAGAAGTCCTGCTTCAATGCCTTTTTCTTTTAAAATTTTATAAACTTTATAAGCTTTTCCAACCCCGTTTCCATAACCTATTAACATAATATCTTTACTATCTATTAAAATTTCAGCTTTTCCAAGTTCAAATTTTTTATCAGGAAAAACTTTATCTTCAAGCTCAAACTCTCCCCTTGGATATCTAAATGCCGATGGACCTTTATCAAAATGATAAGCAAAACAAACTGCCTTTTTAAGTGTAGAAAAATCTCTTGGGGCAAAAAGCGTCATATTTGGAACTATTCGTAAAAATCCGACATCAAACACACCTTGATGTGTCTCCCCGTCAGCCCCTACTATTCCGGCTCTATCTATAGCAAATCTAACCGGATAATTATCAATACAAATATCGTGGATTATCTGGTCATATCCTCTTTGCAAAAATGTAGAATAAATCGCAACAAACGGCTTAAATCCCTCTTTTGCCATAGGTGCCATAGAAGTTACCGCGTGTTGCTCGGCAATTCCTACATCCCAAAATCTATCAGGAAACTCACTCATAAGCTCTTTCATACCAGTTCCACTAGGCATTGCAGCGGTAACTCCTACAACTTTTTCATCTTCTTTTGCTATTTCTAAAAGCTTTTTAGCAAAAATCTTAGTAGCGGATGTTTTTGATTTTTTTAGACTCTGACCTGTTTTTAAATCAAAAGGTCCAACCCCGTGCCAATGCTCATAATAACCTTCTGCTTGGGTGTAACCTTTTCCTTTTATTGTTTTAGCATGAACAATTACCGGTTTTTTAAGCTCTTTTGCTAGTTTTAAAGTATTTATAATCTCTTCTAAATTATGCCCGTCAATAGGCCCTATATATTCAAGGCCCATCTCTTCAAAAAATATTCCATTAACACTAAACATTTCTTCAAATTTTTTAGCCGCATATTTTAAATCATCAGGTGTTTTTTCTAAAAATTTTTTAAATTTGTCTTTAAAAGACTGATAAAATTTACCCGCTTTTAGTTTTGTAAGATATTTACTAAGTGCCCCTATTGGTTTTCCTATACTCATTTCATTATCATTAAGAATAATTACCACAGGAAGTTTTTTATCTCCAAGTTCATTTAATGCTTCATAAATCATTCCGGCACTCATAGCCCCGTCACCTATTAATACAACAGGTATTCTATCTTCCTTTTTAAGCTTTATAGCTTTTGCAGCCCCTACAGCAACAGATATTGAAGTGGACGAATGCCCTGCACTAAAATAATCATATTTACTTTCACCCGGTCTTGTATATCCACTAATTCCCCCAAATTGTCTTAAGGTATCAAAATTATCCCATCTTCCAGTTAAAAGCTTATGAGCATATGCCTGATGTGAAACATCAAAAATAAAAGGATCTTTTTCTACATCAAAAACATAATGCATACCTATAATTAAATCAACAGCCCCAAGTGTTGAGCTTAAATGTCCACCATGTTTTGAAACAGTATCAAGTATTTTTTCTCTTATTTTTTTAGCTAAATTATTTAATTCATTTATATTCATATTTTTATCTATCATTCTTTACCTTCTAAAATAGATTCTTTTATATTTTCAAATCTGTTTAAAACCTCAGCATCTATATTTCCAATATCACTTATTATAATAACCCCTCCCTCTTTAACCGCTTCATCTGGGATAACTTCTATATTTTTAAACTTATCTTTTAAACTAACTGCATCTTTTGGATTCAATTTTAATTTAATTTTTGTTGCATCTTTGATGTCTTCCATTAAATTTTTAGCTAAAGAATATGCAATTTCACTTGATTCTTTTGAAATTTCTTTTTGAATAACTTCCTTTGCTATATCAAGTGCTACAGAAATCAATTCTTTTTCAACTGAAAGGATCTTTTCTTCAAATGTTTCATTTATTTTATCAATTTTTTGTAAAGAAGTTTCAAGCAAATTCATTTTTTCTTCTAAATTTTGCCTGCACTTATCTTCGCCCTCTTTTAGTCCTTTTTCATATCCTTCATTAAATGCTCTTTGTTTTTCTTCTTCTACTCTTTTATTACACTCATTTATCTGTTCTTCAAATTTTTTTTGTGAATTTACAATATTTGTTGAAAGTTCTTCTATTTTTAAAAGAAGGTTTTCTATTACTTTTTTTTGATCATCATTTTTTTCTTTTTTTTCTATTTTTTCAGGATTAAACTCTGTATGTGATAAACTCTCCTTTTTAAATTCATCATTTTTATCATAATCTTCGTCCATATTTTTAAATTTATAAGGTTTAATTATATGTCTTTCATCATTACTTCCTACAATCTTACTCAATTACCTCTTCCTCCGATCCTACAGAAACTTTACCTTCTTCTGCAAGTTTTTGAACAACTTCTATAACTTTTCTTTGAGAAGCTTCTACTTCTTTTACTTTTACAGGTCCTAAAAACTGCATCTCTTCCTCGAATGCAGCCGCAGCTCTTTGGGACATATTAGCTAAAAATTTTTGTTTAAGTTCTTCAGGAGCACCTTTTAGAGCTATCATTAATGTATTTTTATCAATTTCTTTTAAAATTTCTCTAAGTGCTGTATTGTCAAGTTTAAGAATATCTTCAAATGTAAACATTTTTTCTTTAATCTGATCTGCAAGTTCGTTATTGATTTGTTCAATATGTTTAAGAGTTGATTTTGCCGCTTTTTGACCTAATCTATTGAATATTTCAGCAACAAATCTAACACCTCCAATTTCTACTTTGTATCCTGTAAGTGATTCAAGCTTGGTTTCAAGTATGGCACTGACTTTTTTAATAACCTGAGGAGAAATATCTCCTAGATTACTCATTCTCATTAAAACTTCAGCTCTTACATCATCAGGAAAATAACTAAGCGTCTCAGCTGCACTGGTAGGATCCATATGGGATAAAATAAGAGCTATTGTTTGAGGGTGCTCATTTACAATAAAATCTGCCAATTGTTGAGGTTTTACTTTTTGTAAAAATCCAAAATTTTGTTCACTTTGGAGAGATTTCGACAATTTATCTAAAACTTTTTTAGCCTCTTCAGGACCTAATGCTTTATAAAGAATTTCTTTTGCATATTCAAGACCACCACTTGCAATATATTGATTAGATTGAAATATTGCATAAAATTCTTCCAATACAGCAGCAGCCACAGCTTTATCTATTGTTTTTGCAGTTGCGATATATTTTGAAATATCAGTAATTGCATCTACATCCATATAAGAAAAAAGCTGAGCTGTTAAATCTTCTCCTAACTGAATTAATAAAATTGCAATCTTTTCAGCCATAGAAAGTTCGTCTAAAATTGCCTGCTGCTGAGGAGAAAGTGCCATTTACAATCCTTTATTGTGGGTGTTCTTCTTTTATTAAATTTTCTAAAACTTTTGCTACTTGTTCGGTATTCTCTTCTACACTTTTTGTAATTCTTTCAAGTAAAACTTCATACTTAAGCTCTTCCTCATTTACATTACTTGAAATTCCAAGTTGTTGTTCTACTTTTTCTTTTAATTCTTTTATTTTATCATAAGTTGATTCAACTTCTTCTTCATTTACTTCAACTTCGTGTTTTACAGGCTTTTCTTCTTCTATTTTTACTTCCAACATTTTTTGACTAAAAGGTGTTATCACTTTTTTATAAAAAATAAAAAGAATAATTCCCAAAATAAGATATTTTAAAATATCTTCAAAAGGTCCTAAATAAAATGATATTTGTTGCATAATTTTCCCCATTTTTGATGTGCTTCCACCTTTAGCCCCTGATGTAGCAAATTCAAAAGATGAAACAGTTACACTATCTCCCCTTTTAGGGTTAAAACCTATTGTATTTTCAACAATATTTTTTATATTTGCAAGTTCTATTTTAGTTAAAGGAATAAATTTTTTTTTACCTTTTTCATCTTTATAATGTCCATCAACCACAACTGCTGCTGTTATTCTTTTTATTTTTGCAAGAGGTTCCTTTATATTTTTTATTGTAGTTGAAATTTCATAATTAGTTGTATCTTCACTTTTTGTATATTTTTCTACAACATTATTTTTTTTAAGTCCCTGAACCGGTCCTATATTACTTACAGCCCCTGGAACTCCACCTACAGGTGCTGGCTTCGAGCCTGTTCTGCTTTCATCAACAGTCTGTTCACTTCTTAAAACATTATTTGGATTATAAATAGTAGCTTTTGAATTAACCTCGGAAAAATCATAATCTATATTTACTTTTGCTACTACTTTATTACTGCCACCAACAATGGGTGAAAGAATAGAAATTATTTTATTTTCTAATGCTTTTTCCATTCTTTTTTTATAAATCATTTCCGTTTTTAAAAGTTCATTACTCTTAGTTAATGCATCATTTCCACCAAGAGGATTTCCGTATTGATCAACTATTTTTACATTTGCAGGAGTTAGTTTTGGTACAGCAGCTGAAATTAAATTTTTGATACCTTGTATTTGTTTTGGAGTTAAAGTCATATTTTCTCTTAAAACAAGAAGAACAGAAGCAGTAGGTGGAACTTGTTTGGATACAAAAACAGATTGTTTTGGAATAGCTATACTAACTCTTGAACTTTCAACAGCATCAATAGAATCAATAGTTCTTTCAAGCTCACCTTGGAGTGCTCTTAAATATTTTATTTTTTCCTCAAAAGCAGTAGCACCAAAAGAATTTTTATTAAAAAGTTCAAATCCTACAGTACTAGATTTTGGAAGCCCCTGAGCTGCCACATTAAGTCTTACTTTTTGAACTATATTTTTAGGAACCTCAATAACCCCATTTTGAGGAATAACATAAGGTATTTGTTTTTTATCAAGATACTGTACAATCAAAGCAGCATCTTGGGCTTTTAAATTTTCAAACAAAATAGCATAACCATTTTTTGTTTTATTTGAAGAAGTATTAAAAACTATCAAAAAAGCAAGAAGCGCTATTATTGCTATAATACTTCCAAAAATTACATATTTTTGCTGTTTATTTAATTTATTAAAAAAATTTATTATTTGTTTAAAAACAGCTTCAAAATTCAACTAATTTCTCCTAATATTTTAATTAATTTATTATTTTCTTCTGGTTTTCCTATAGTAATTCTAAGAGCATCAAATCCGTATCCAGCCATATCTCTTACAATTATACCTTTTTTTAAAAGTTCATTTGCAATTTTTGTAGAATTTTTTACATATAAAACAATAAAATT
>JALUWM010000148.1 GCA_027019465.1 Campylobacterales bacterium | reverse complement strand
CTTGAATTCATAATTTTTTATAAGTAGAGACAAAGAAATAATTTTCTCATTCTTTCCAATTTTCTAATCATAATTTTTCTCATAAAGTTAATATTTTTTTCTTTTTTTCAAGTAATTCTTTTTCTGGTAAATTATCAACTTTATTAAAAATATAAACCTTTTCTTGATTTGCTCATATTTGAGACAAAATATCTTCGACTACTTCAATTTTTTCTTCCATAAAAGGATCTGAAATATCTATCACATGAAATAAAATATCAGATTCAATACTATCTTCAAGTGTAGATTTAAAAGCCTGTATCAAAGAAGGTGGCAAGTCCTGTATAAAACCAACTGTATCATTTAAAAGGATTTTTTTACAATTATTCCATTCACACTTTACATCCTTATATCACAAATCATACGGAGAAAGAAATACTTCTCCAACTGAAGTTCCAAGTGTTGCAAACAACTTATCTTCTGCTAAAACACCTTTTCAAGTCATAATATTCAACAAAGATGATTTTCCTGCATTTGTATATCATACTATTCAGACTGTGTTTAATCATTTTCTATCTCTAGATTTTCTATGTTGTTCTCTTACTTTTTCATAATGTTTAAGTTTTTCTTCTATTTGTTGTTTTCTTTTCTGTAAATGTCTTTTCATAATCTCAGTGTTTGTTTCTCAAATACCTTTTGTTCAAATTCAAGCTCATTGTTTTGATAATTCCATACCCATACCAAAAATTCTTGGGCCCATATGTTTGATACTTGCAAGTTCTATCTGTAATTTAGCTTCGGGACTTTTTGCATGTAAATCAAAGATTTTTAAGATCAAGTCTACCCTATCCCAAGCTTGGACATTTAAATCTCTTAATTCTTCATTTAAATTATAAATCTGAAAAGGTTTCAAAATATTTCACAGAATCAAAACATCAGCTCAAGAAGTGCTTATAATTTGTTTAATTTCTTCAAGTTTTCATTCTCAAATAAAAGTTCTATAATCTGGTCTTCACCTTTTTTGTATTTTTTTTACTATCACTACTCCACCGTATGTTTTGACAAGATTTTCAAGTTCAGCCA
>JALUWM010000147.1 GCA_027019465.1 Campylobacterales bacterium | reverse complement strand
TGACATACGGAAGAGGGTGGTTAAAAGATGAAATTGATAAAAGATTAAAATCTGTTAACAGGATAAAAAGACCTGATATGAAATTGGCTATTGGCAAAAGAAAAACAAAAATAGAAATAAATATGCCCTTAACTAAAGAAGCAGAAGAAAAATTAAAAAATATATTGCTGGAAATAGCATTAGAGCTAAAAGCAAACAATGTTGAAGTAAAAGATTTTAAAAAAATAAAAAAGAAACCTGAAACTAAACCAGAACCAATAGAAAAAACAAAAAAACATAGCTAGAAATTGACTATGATGAAGCAAATAAAATTCTTGATGAAATGGATGCAAAAATTGGAAAAACTGAAAAGAACTATACCAATATCAAAGGATTAAAAATGGCAAAAATGCTTTATAATCAAAAAGAATTAGAAACAGCAAAACAATATATTTCAATGTTTGGTCCAGGAATAAGAGATTTTTTAATTGAAGAAGTTAAGCTACACCCAACTTTAATTGATGATTTAATTGCTCAGGCTCAAGAGCAATATGACAATACAGTGAGAGTGTATAAAACAGACGATGAAGTAATAGATGAAGACGGAATAAAAGCGGTATTGGTTACATTTGAGAATGGAAAACCTGTCAAAAAATATATAAAAATTAAAAATGATATTGAAAAATTAAAAGAATTTTTAAGAACTGATGAAATAGAAATAATGGATTTAGGATTTGAAGTGGAAGACAGTCCTTATATAGCAGTAGTGGATAAAAAAATTCAAAATCAAAAAGGTATTCACTGGTTTAGTATAGAATATCATTTTGCAATAGGAAATGTTTTAGTTTTTGAAAAAGAGCTAAAAGAAGTAAATGACATAGAAGATATTAAAATTGAATACGAAGGATTGTCTGAAAATTTAGATGAAATTTTTTCCGATATTTAACTTTTTTCTTTTTCGAGCCCATCAAATTAACTGTGTAAATGATAAACCTCATACTAAAACCTTAAAGATATTTTACTAAAATATCCTGGAAATAGATAATCAATTGCGGATAAATTTCCGACCAGTTTTTAATCCTGTT
>JALUWM010000146.1 GCA_027019465.1 Campylobacterales bacterium | reverse complement strand
GGACATCTTTTTGTAGAAAGACTAGATTATATAAAACGCAAAAAGTTTGAAAAAGAGTGGAAAAAATTATTAAAACAAAAACGAAAAAAATAACTTCAGCCACACTTGACGGATTTGTTGCTAAAAGTGTGGAGGTTGAGAGTTCTTTTACACGGGCACTTCCCGGGTTTTCGATTGTAGGACTTGGAAGTCAGTCTATTCAGGAAAGTAAAGAGAGGGTAAAATCGGCTCTTCTTAATAATGATTTTGAATTTCCTCCTCTTAAAATTACAATAAATTTATCTCCTTCGGATTTGCCAAAAAACGGCAGTCATTTTGATTTGCCTATTGCGCTTAGTATTTTGTATCACAATAAAGATGTTGATTTAAGCGAATATCTGGTTTTAGGGGAGCTTGGGCTTGACGGAACTCTTAAAGATACAAAAACGATTTTTCCTATTATTCTTTCACTTAAGCCTAAAAAAGTTATTATTCCTTTAGAAGCTGCAAAAAAAATATCAAAAATACCCGGGATTGAAATTTATGCTTTTTCTCATTTGAGTGAATTTGAAGAGTTTAAACCGCAAAAAATAGAAAAAAGCGAATTTGAATATAGTTATATAAAAATTGAAGGTAAAAAATATTATTATTTAGAAAATTTTCAGCTGGATTTTAAAGATGTAATTGGACAAACGCAGGCAAAAGAGGCGGCTTTAATAGCTGCTAGCGGATTTCATAATATTTTGTTTGAAGGCTCTCCTGGCGTTGGTAAATCTATGATAATAAACAGATTAAGGTATATTTTGCCTCCTATGAGTATTGAAGAGATTTTAGAAGTTGAAAAATTAAATTCGCTTGATGGAAAAGAGACTGAATTTAAGCCAATCCGCCCCTTTCGCTCTCCCCACTTCTCAGCCACAAAAGCAGCCATATTTGGAGGCGGTAGCAGGGGGGCTAGGATAGGTGAAATTGCTTTTGCTAATAAGGGAATACTTTTTTTTGACGAACTTCCTCAGTTTCAAAAAGATGTTTTAGAAAATTTAAGAGGTCCCCTGCAAGATAAAAAAATGTTAATAAGCCGTGTTAATTCAAAAATAGAGTATGAAGCGGATATTTTGTTTGCCGCGGCTATGAATCCATGTCCTTGCGGAAATTTGCTAAGTTTGTATAAAGAGTGCAGATGTACTGATTTAGAAATTAAACGATATAAAAATAGAATAAGTGAGCCTCTTTATGACAGAATAGAAATTTATTATCAGATGTTAGAAGATGATGATACTTCTACAATTTCTAGTAAAGAGATGTTTGAGAAGGTTTTAATTGCTTTTGAGATGCAAAATGGTAAATTTAATGCAAATCTAAGTGAAAATTATAAATTTAGTATAGAAAACGCGGCAAGAGAGATGTTAAATAAAGCTATTAGAAATTTTTCTTTATCTAAAAGAAGTGAATTTAATTTACTTAAAGTATCTAAAACAGTTGCAAATATAAATAAAAGAGATAAAATTAAAAAAGAGGATATTTTAAAAGCACTAAAATTTAGGAGAAGGAAATGAAACCCGTATTTAGAGAAGTTTATAGTTTTGATAAAAAGTGTTATGAAAAATATAAATTAAATGAAGATATTTTAATGGAACACGCTGCAAACGCAATGGTGGATGTGATAAAAAACAAAGTTAAAAAAGGAAGCGTGATAAATATAATATCAGGTCCCGGAAATAACGGGGCTGATGGAATTACGCTAGCTAGAATTTTATTAGGAGATTATAAAATAAATCTTTATTTGCCACTCGGTGCTAAATCTCAAGTGGCAAAACTTCAACTTGAAAGATTTTTAGCCTTAGGAGGAGATGTTAAAGAGAATTATGAAAAGTGTGAATGTTTGGTTGATGCAATATTTGGAAGTGGTTTAAAAAGAGATTTATCAAAAAATTTAATATGTCTTATTAAAAAAATGAATAATATTGATGCTTTTAAAATAGCTTGTGATATTCCAACAGGAATTGATGATGAAGGAAACCTTAGACCGATTGCATTTAGGGCGGATATTACTGTGACTATGGGAGCTGAGAAACTCAGTCTTTACAGTGATACGGCAAAAGATTATGTTGGAGAGATTATAAAAGCTGATTTAGGGGTTAGTTTTGATAAATATATAGATAAAACAGATTATTTTGTATGGGAAAAGGAAGATTTAATACTTCCTTTTAGGAAAAGACAAAATTCCCATAAAAGAACATACGGTCATCTTGGAGTATTAGCAGGAGATAAAAAGGGCGCTGCGGTTTTAGCTAGTAAAGCTGCTTTTAATTTTGGGTGTGGGTTAGTTAGTATAATTAGTCACGAAAATTTTAATATTCCCTATGAAATTATGTTTAGTGAAAAGATAGAAAATAATTTTACTGCTCTTGCTTTTGGAATGGGAATGGGAAATTATTTTGATGATGAAATTAAAAAATTATTAAATTTTGATATTCCTATGGTAATTGATGCTGATATGTTTTATAAGAATATAATTACAGAATTTTTGAAAAAAGAAAAAGTTGTAATTACTCCGCATCCAAAAGAGTTTGCATCTTTACTCAAAATTTTAGGATTTGGAGAGTTTAGTACAGATGAGGTTCAAAAAAATAGATTCAAATTGGCTAAGGAATTTAGCAAAAAATATCCAAAAGTGGTTTTACTTCTTAAAGGTGCAAATAAAATAATAGCTTATAACAAAAAACTTTATATTGACCCACTTGGAAGCGTGGCATTAGCAAAAGGCGGAAGCGGAGATGTATTAGCAGGAATGATAGGCTCTTTAATGGCACAAGGTTATCATGCGCTTAAAGCTACAATGATGGCAAGTCTTGCTCATTCTATTGCTGGAAATTACGAACCAAATTATGCCTTGACGCCTGAAAAACTTATAAAAAGGTTAGAAGAAATTGCGTGAATTTTTTAAAATAATTACAGAAGAGCATAATTTTATTAATCTTTTTTGGACTAATTTATCAAAAGTAGATGAAGGGGTTTATAGAAGCGCTCAATTAACTCCTTGGAAACTTAAAAAACTTATAAAAAAATATAATTTAAAAACAATAATAAATCTTAGAGGTAATCACAAAAATTATCTTTATAAAAGAGAAAAAGAGATTTGTAAACAAATGGAGGTTGAATATATACCATTTCAGATTTCATCTAGAAATCTTCCGAAAGATTATGAAATTGAAGCATTAATTGATATTTTTAAAAATGCAAAAAAACCGCTTCTTTTTCATTGTAAAGCAGGAGCAGACAGAACAGGAATGGTTTCTACTTTATATCATATTATAAATGGTGTAAATAAAAAAGAAGCTATAAAAAGAGAACTTAAATTAAAATATGGATATTTATCTTTAAGTAAAGCGGGCAGAATTAAAAAAATGTTTGAATTGTATGATGAAAAAGAAGATTTTTTAATTTGGTTTAAAAAAAATAAAAAATTTTTAGAAAATATAACTTTTAAAGCAAATCCTATAGCAGATTTTATTTTTGAAAAAATTTTAAAAAGAGAATAATTATTTTCCAATGTATTCCCATTTAAGTGGGGTGCCTTTTTTTAAATCTTTACATGCAACTTTACCTAAAATCTTAGGTAAATATTTTGGATGAAGCCCAAACCCGGGACGGATTGAACGTATATTTTCACGGCTAAATTTTTCTCCTTTTTTTGTATCTTTAACTACATATAAACTTCTTGCAAATTGTCTGCCTTTTTTTGGTTTAAAATTAACTTCTCCTATCATTTTTTCAACTTCTCTAATAGCATTTACCATTTCTTTAAATTCATTTGGAGTTAAGCTAAAATCTTTATCAGGGGAATTAATGGATTTATTTAAAATAAAATGTTTTTCTATTATTTTAGCGCCCATTGTAACTGCTGCAACAGGGGCTGAAATTCCAAGAGTATGGTCTGAAAAACCGATAGTGCAGTTAAAAATCTCTTTCATTGCAGGGATTGTTTTCAGATTTACTTCACTTCTAGGAACCGGATAGGCTGAGGTGCATTTTAGAAGTGCTATATCAATATTATGTTTTTTTGCTGTATCAATTGCATTTTGAATATCTTCAAACTCTGCAATTCCTGTTGAGACTATAATAGGTTTGCCTTTACTTGCTGTATAATCAATTAATTCATAATCAGTTATTTCAAACGAAGCTATTTTATATGTAGGAGGGTTAAATTTTTCTAAAAAATCAACAGCCTCTTTGCTAAAAGGAGAGCTAAAAATTTCTAAATCTATACTTTTTGCATAATTAAATAATTCTTCGTGCCAATCAAGTGGCATCATAGCTTCTTTGTAAAGTTCAAAAAGATTCTTCCCATCCCAAAGCGTTCCGCCTTTTATTAAAAAATCCTCTTTTTTAGAGTCTATTGTCATCCATTCTGGTGTATAAGTTTGAAGTTTAATTGCATCAGCTCCTGCAACTTTAGCTGCATATATCGTATCTTTTGCAATTTGTAAATTTCCACTATGATTTGCACTAAGTTCTGCTATGATAAAAACTTTTTCATTTGTATCAAATTTACCTATTTTCATAATTATCCTTTTTAAGTTCCATTTTTATGATATTATCTTTTTTATCAATTTCAATAAAACCAAATTTTTTATATAAATTTATGGCTTTAATATTGTCTCCAAAGACATAAAGAATTATCTTTTTTGCATTTAACTTATTAAAAGCATATTCTATTGCTTCATTTAATAAAATTTTACCTACTTTATTTTTTTCCGGGTTTTTATGAAGACCAAGCTCTGCTTTTTGCCCTAATATTTTAAAATTAATTACTCCTAAATCTTCAACTTTTAAATAGATTTTATCTTCTTTTAGATTTTCAATAAAATTTAAGTGATTTTTTAGACTTATTTTGTTTTTATCAAGCATCCATTTTCTAATTTCAGGATGATTTCGCCAATTAAGAACCTCTTTTTTTTCTTCTAAGGATAAGTCTTGGAATTTTGTTAATTTCTTTTTCATTTATAACCTTGTATTCTCTTTTTAAATATTTTGCAACTTCTTTTTGATTAGAAGCCGTTTTTATGGCTATAAAGGGTAATTTCATAAAAATAGCTTCATAACTTATTACACTAGGAGTAATAATTCCAAATTCACTTTTTGCCATCCCAAGTGCAACATCTTTGTTAATATGTAATTTTACCCATCTGTTTAAAAATGCAAACTTTTTTATTTTATCTAAATTTTGATTAGCATTAGTTATATATAAATTTACTTGCATTTTTAATGGTTTTAGGATTTTTAAAACTTTTAGTGTTAAATTGTTGCTGTCACTTCCGCCAAGGGAAATAAAAATTCCTTCTCTTTTAAATTTTCTTTTTTTTATTCTTTTAAATTCATCTCTTATTAAAGGTTTTATTATTTTTACAATTTTAGGATTTTCATATTTCTCTTTTTTTGCTCCTAAATTGTGATTTATTATTTCATTACAAAAATGTTTTTCATAAGTATCATCAAAAACTGTGAGTTTAATTTTTGGAAATAATGCTTTAAATTTTTTTTCATCTTCATATTTGAAATTGTAATTATCCACAATTACCTCTTTTGGCTTTAACTTTTTTACTTTTTCAAAAAACTCTTCTTCATTTTTTATTTGTAGAATAGGCAGGTTTGTTAGCTTTTTATCACATTCTCTACAAATTATCAAAAATTTTCCATTTTCCATTTTCCATTTTTCATTGATAAAGGCTTCCTGCCTTCTTAAATGTCCAAGCCCAATTTTACTTGAAAAATCAATTCTAAGTATTGTAATTTTTTGCTCCTTATGATATAATACTTTTATAAATTAGCCACCCCTTTGGGGGAAGGCACCCGCCACCTTTTTAGGTGGTAAGACACATAATCTTATACATATTCTCAGCTCTAATAAAATCCTCCATCGTATCAATATCTTGAACTAAATATCTTGGTATTAAAACAGGAATACTTCCATTGAAATGGAATTTATCAGAGCATTTTAATTTTTTCCAATAAAACTGACCTGCATCGTGGTATGCCTCTTTTAAATCTTGACTTCTTGTATTCATAAATTCCTTAAAAATCATTTTAGCTTTACCATTAACTATTTCAAATCCTCTCCATATAGGAAAATCATATGTAGTTGCTGAAAAGCTAAAACAGGCATTACTTTTTTTTAGCTCTTCTAAGCTTTTTTTTAAATATTTAACTTGTAAAAAAGGGGCTGTTGGGTAAATCATACAAGCATACTCAAAGGAGTTGTTTTTATTAAGTTCATTTATAGCGTGTTCAAACACATCAACACTAGAAGAAAAATCATCAGCTAAATTTTTTGGTCTATATAAAATTTCTGTTCCTAAATTTTTAGAGATTTTTGCTATCTTTTCATCATCTGTTGAAACGACAATTTTAGTGAATAATTTGCTTTTTTTTGCAGTTTGGATTGAGTAAGCTATTAAAGGCTTACCACAAAAATATTTTATATTTTTTCTAGGAATTCTTTTGCTTCCTCCACGTGCTGGAATTATACAAAGGTTCATTTAAGATATTCCTTAATTTTTTCTATTACAAAATCTTGTTC
>JALUWM010000145.1 GCA_027019465.1 Campylobacterales bacterium | reverse complement strand
TTTATGGCTGTTTATGAAATTACAGGAGAAAATCTTTTCAAAACAGCGGCAAACACATTCTTTTGGGGTGGAATTTTATCTGTTATTTTAATAGGAAATATTTTATTTTTCATAGGTTGGATTTTAGTTGCTATCGCATTTTTTTCAATAAAAACAAAGGAAGGTTAAATTAACTTAACCTGTCCCTGAAATCTTCGTAGTGAAATTCTCTTGAAATATAAAAACTTCCATCTTTTCTTTTAATTACAATACTTGGTAATCTTATTCCATTAAAAGCGGTGTTTTTTACCATTGTATAAATTGCCATATCTTCAAATATTACTCTATCTCCAACTTTAAGCTCTTCATCAAAACTGTAATCTCCTATCACATCTCCGGCAAGACAGGTAACTCCACCTAGTCTGTAAGTATATTTTTTCTCTCCTCTCTCCCCTGCGCCTCTAACAACCGGTCTATAAGGCATTGCAAGAACATCTGGCATATGGGCTTCTGCGGAGGTGTCTAGAATTGCTATTTTCATTCCATTATCAATAATATCTAAAACTTCGGCTTCAAGATATCCGGCATTAAGCCCTACCGCTTCTCCGGGTTCTAGATAAACATCTTTAATATTTGGATATCTGTTTTTAAACTCTTTAATCATTTTTATTAAATTATCAACATTATAATCACTTCTTGTTATATGATGACCGCCGCCAAAATTAACCCACTCCATATCTTTAAGGTATTCTCCAAAATTTTTCTCAAATCCTTCAAGTGTTTTTTCTAATGCAGTGTCAAGCTGTTCGCAAAGTGCGTGAAAATGTAGCCCGCTTACATTTTTTAGTTTATCGGCTTTAAAATTCTCTTTTGTAATTCCAAGACGGCTAAACGCCGCACAAGGGTCATAAAGAGCAACAGGCGCAGATGAAACCCCAGGATTTACTCTAAGACCGATTAATGCCCTATCTTTTACCCTATTTTCAAATTTTTCAAGTTGATTAAATGAATTAAATACAACTGTATGTGAAATATCCGCAATTTTATCAATCTCATCATCTTTAAATGCCGGTGCATATGTATGAACCTCCCAAGGCTTCATATTTCCTAGCTTTGCTTCCCAAAGTCCGCTCGCAGTAGCACCGCTTAAATATTTTTCAAGTAAATTAAAAGTAGCCCACGAAGCATAACCTTTAAGAGCTACTAAAATTTTAGCGTTTGATTCTTTTTGAACTCTATCAAGAATTTTTAGATTATTCTCTAATTTATCCTCTTCAATTACATACATTGGCGTTTTCATTAATATCCTTTACATTTTTTTAAAAATTTGATTATGACTTCCTATTGCCACTAAAATAATCTCTTTTTCATCGTTTTTATACAAAACTATTAAATCCCCACCTAAATGAAATTCTCTGTAATTTTTAAGCTCTCCTTTTAAAGAATGGTCTAATGCTTCTTTTGGGAGTTTTTCCTTATTTATAAGTTTTGATACATATTTTATAAATTTACTAAACTGCTCATCATTAATTTGTATTTTTCTTAAATCTTTTATAAAATTTTTATGTCTTTTTAATTTAAGCATTTAAGCTCATTAATAGAAGTTTCTTCTAAATTTTTATTATTTTCTATATCTTCAATTCTTTTTAAAATTTCATCATTTAATTTAAGTTCAAATGGAATTCCTTTTGTATTTACCACCATATTTACAAAAAGATTTACAGCTTCAGAAAAATTAAGACCAAGATTTTTTAAAATTTCTTTACTTTGTTTTAGTTTATCTTCTTCAATTCTTATAGTTGTTTGAACTTTCATTTTTAGCCTTTTTAATAATTATATCACATTTAACATACAAATTAAATTATTCTATCATAAACTAAAACATCAACTTCACTTCCCTCATTAAGCTCATAAAGCCCTTCTTTTAAACACATTAAAGCCTTATTGCCTATTAAATTGGTCAAAATTCCACTGCTTCCTTGTTTTTTACCTTCATTATCAACATAAAATTCGCCGTTAAACTCGATATTTACAGCCACAAACTGATATTTTTTAAATTTTTTAGTGAAATTGTGTTTTAGTTTTGCTTTTATTTTTTTAATTACTTTTTTATTCTCAAAAGATTCTAAAAGAGGCACTACATAAAGTAAAAATGTTACAAAAGAACTATAAGGAAACCCGGGAAGTGAAACTATAAATTTTTCACCTGCTTTTGCTATCATTATCCATTGTCCGGGCTTTATATTAACCCCGTGAAACAAAACTTCAAATTCTCCTGTAATCTCTTTTACAAAATCAAAATCTCCTACACTTACTCCCCCGGTAGTTACCACAACATCACTGGTTTTTAGAGCGTCTAAAATTTTTGATTTTATCTCTTCTTTTTTATCCCCGGCGATTCCAAGATTTATAGCATTAAAATTAAAAGAATTAGCTAAGGCACTTAGAGTGTAATTATTTGAGCTTCTAATCTGTCCCATTTCAAACTCTTCATCTAAATCAACAACTTCTTCTCCAGTAGCAAGGATTGAGACAACGGGCTTTTTAACAACATCAACCACAGGTATCCCAAGAGAAGCCAAAACCCCTATTTCTCCGGCTTTAAGTATTGTTCCTTTTTTAATTAAAGCTTCTCCTTTTTTAAAATCTTCCCCAACAGCCCTTACTGAAAAGCCTTTATCTACTTTTTCTTTTATTATTAATTTATCGCCCTTAACCTCAACATTTTCAATAGGAACAAGAGTATCGGAATTCTCAGGCATAAAAGAGCCTGTAAATGTTTTGACACACTCTCCTCTTTTAATTTCTTTTATATCAAAATGCCCCGCCGGATTTTTGCCTAATATTTTAATTTCTTTATCAATATCATCATAATTTATTGCATACCCATCCATTGAAGCTGTAGGCATATACGGATTATCATATTTTGCCGTTATATCTTTTGCCAAAACTCTATTTAGAGCATCACTCAAAAATACTTTCTCACTTCCTTTACTTCCAGGCAGATTTTCATTTAAAATTTTTATAGATTCACTAAAACTTATATGTGCCATTTTTATCCTTTTTTTAATATTCCAGCCTCAGGCAATGCTTTTGCCCTGTCGCTTGCAAAAATTCTTTTGCCGTTTTTTAAATCATATTTCCAAATAGGTGCGTTTGCTTTAAAATCTTCTACAAATTCTTCTAAATATTTAAATCCTTCACTTCTGTGTTTTGTAAATATACCGCACAAAAAGCTGGTCTCCCCAACCATTACATCGCCAAAACTGTGAGCCATTGTAATTTTTGCATCTTCTAGATTTTGCCATTTTTTAAACCATTTGGTTAAAAGCGGCAAATACAAATCAAAACTAAGCCCCTCAATCCCGTTATCAGGTCTTACAATACCTATAAAAGGAATCATAGCCCCGTAACCTTCAAGCTTAAACTCTTCATACCAGCGATTAATCGTTTCTATTACAGGTACTCCGCCTTTATAAATCTCTAAACTATCCATATCATCCTCCGCAAACAGGCGGTAATAAAGCTACTTTATCCCCGTCTTTTAAAGGAGTGTCAAGAGTATTTATAATTTTGTCATTTACAGCAATTGCACAGCTTATTAGCCAATCTTCAAGCTCAGGTATTTTATAAAGCTCATCTTTTAGCTCTCTTACACTTTTTACATCAAACTCTTTTTTATCAATTTGAATAGGTCCTAAAAATTCTACTTTTACCATTTGCCATCCTTATGTTAAAATTCCAATAAAAAGGTACTTATGTTAGGTCATATTGATTATTTAAATCTTTTGCCATTTTATCAATTTTTGAAAAAAAAACATATACAAGTAAAAAAAGGCGTCCCAAGTGAAATAAATTTAATGTTTGAAAAAAAACAAATTGACGCCGCTTTTATATCTTCGGTTAAATCTAAAAACAAAAAATGCTTTAATGCAGGAATTATTGCAAAAAAAGAGGTAAAAACAGTCCTTTTATGCCCAGGAAATGGAATAGACACAGATTCTGCCACTTCAAATATACTTGCAAAACAACTGAAACTAAAAGGAAAAGTGGTAATTGGAGATAAAGCGTTCAAAGAAAAAAACTGCATAGATTTGGCTAATGAATGGTATAAAAAATATAAACTTCCTTTTGTGTTTGCAAGATTTTGTGTAAATAAAGATTATTATAAAAAATATGAAAAATTAATTAATGAATTTCTAAAAACTAAACAAAAAATTCCATACTTAACACTAAAAAAATATGCAAAAAAATTAGGAATAAGCACAAATGAAGCAAAAGAGTATTTAGAAGAAATTATCTATTACAAAATGGGCCACAAAGAAAAAAAGGCCCTAAAAATTTTTCTTAAAAAATTATAAATCCCTAGGGTCTGCTATTTTCCCGGCAATCGCACTAGCCGCCGCCACTGCTGAATTGCTTAGATAAACTTCGCTCTCCCTGCTCCCCATTCTTCCTCTAAAATTTCTGTTTGTTGTAGCAACTGCTCTTTCTCCATCGCCTAAAATCCCCATATATCCGCCAAGACATGCACCGCAAGTAGGGTTTGAAACAACCGCACCTGCATCAATTAATGTATCGATAATCCCTTCATGTTCTGCTTGTTTGTAAATTCTTTGAGTTGCCGGAGTTACTATAAGTCTTACTCTTCTATGGACTTTTTTACCTTTTAGGATATTTGCGGCGGTTCTAAGGTCGCTTAGTGTTCCGTTTGTACAGCTTCCGATATAAACCTGGTCTATTGAAATATCATCTTTTACAGCCTGGCTTACAGGTTTTCCGTTACTTGGAAGATATGGATACGCTACCATTGGTTCAAGTTTGCTTACATCAATTTCAATTACTTTTGCATATTTTGCATCAGGGTCTGAATAATGAATTTTTGGCTCAGCATGCAAAGGATTATATTTTTTAACTTCTTCCAAAAACTCTTCAGTTATTTTATCATAAGCCACAATTCCGTTTTTAGCTCCCGCTTCAATAGCCATATTACATAAACTCATTCTGTCATCCATAGGAAGATTTTCTATTGTCTCCCCTGTAAATTCAAGCGCTTTATATAAAGCCCCGTCAACCCCGATTTGTCTAATAAGTTCAAGTATTAAATCTTTTCCGTAAATATGCTCTCCTCTTTCACCTTTAAAAACAACTTTTATAGATTCTGGAATTTTAAACCAGCTTTTTCCTGTAATCATACAAAAAGCAATATCAGTTGAACCCATTCCCGTAGAAAACGCCCCTAATGCTCCGTGCGTACAAGTGTGAGAATCAGCTCCGATAATAACATCTCCCGGAATTACAAGCCCTTTTTCAGGTAAAAGTCTATGTTCAATCCCCATATCTTTTTCATCAAAAAAGTTTTTTAAATCGTGTTCATAAGCAAAATCTCTGTTTATTCTTGCCTGATTTGCACTGGCAATATCTTTTGGCGGGATAAAGTGGTCAAGAACTATTGCAAAATTATCAGGTTTAGCAAGTTTTTTAGCCCCGCTTTCTTTAAATGCTTTAATTGAAATTGGAGTTGTAATATCATTCCCGATTGTCATATCAACATCGCACATAATAATTTCACCAGGTTTAACATCTCTTCCGAGATGCTCGGCAAAAATTTTTTCAGTAATAGTCATAGGCATTGTTATCCTTTTTTAATGTAATTATACTATAATTAAAAAAATCTAAAAATGGAGAAATAATGGCTAAAATATTCATTTTAATAGGAATAATTTTTATAATAATAGGCCTTATTTTATATTTTTTTAAAGATTTTCCGCTTTTTCACCTGCCCGGAGATATAGTAATAAAAAAAGAGAATTTCACATTTTATTTTCCTATAACCTCATCAATTTTAATAAGTATAGTTTTAAGTATAATTTTTTATTTTATATCAAAAGTAATGAGATGAGACTTTTTATAGCAACACCTGTAACACTGCCAATTTACGGAACAATAAAAAACGACCTTTCAAAATATATAGAGGGCAAATGGGTAGAAGGGTGGAATTTACATTTAACGCATAAATTCATAGGAGAAGACGAGCCTGATAAATATAAAACTCAGTTAAAAGTTAAAAGTAAAAAGTTAAAAGTAAATGGCATTGGAATGTTTGGAGATAAAATTTTATATTTAAAAACGGATATTGACGATTCCATAAACAAAGAAATAAATGAAAAATTTAATTTAAAAAACGACAAACCTTTTATCCCGCATATTACTTTATGTAGAATAAAAGAGCTTAAAGACGATTATAAAGATGCAATTAAAAAATGGGAAAATATTAATTTTGAAATTCCTAATGAAGTCTATTTATATAAATCAACCCTGACAAAAAAAGGTCCTATTTATGAAAAAATTTACAAATACTAAGGCTGTGGCTTTAAAATATAAAGCTTATGAAGATTTAGCCCCAAAAGTTATTGCAAAAGGCAAAGGCGAAATAGCCAAAAAAATTATAGAAAAAGCAAAAAAATATGATGTCCCTATGTTTCAAAACGAAGAAATGGCAAATATACTTTTAAATGTAGATGTAGGAGAAGAGATACCTCCTAAAATGTATGGAGCGATAGTAGAAGTTTTTGTATGGCTTTATAA
>JALUWM010000144.1 GCA_027019465.1 Campylobacterales bacterium | reverse complement strand
AAAAGTATCAGTCCAAGAACGATTTAATTTTACAAGAGAAGGGAGAACAGCTTTATTTAATCCATACTCTAAAGAGAGCTGACGATTATTTTCAGGTTTCCAAATTTGAGAAATTTTATTAACAAATACAAAATAATCAGAAGTATCACTTAACATCACTAAACCCCGTAAAAAATAACTCTACCTTTAGAAGCAATCGCATTGACAGAAACTTCAACATCTTTGCCGATTTTATCTTTAAAAGAGGGATAAACAACATCAGGGATACTAATATGCTCTACAACAGTTTGATAACCTGCACCTTTTGTTAACTCTTTTTGAGTAACAAATTCCAATTGAAACTTACCGGGTTTTGTTTCACCGGTTTCTTTATTTACAAAATCAGGTCTTTTAAATATATTATTCAATTTACCTCTAACTACAATTTCCATAATAACCCCTTTTTTGGTATAATTTTACATCTCTTAAAATGTACGGAAAATTATAACAAAAAATACGGACAAATACAAGGAAAAAAAATGGCAAACATTAAAAAAATTACAAGAGATGAAAGATTTGAGATAAGACTATCTAAACAAGAAAGAGATTTAATAGAAGCTTTAGCAAAAGATTTTGGAATAAAACCAACAAGATTAGTAAGAAATTTAGCATTAATGCAAGCAGAAAGTAAACTATACAATAAGGCATTTGCAAAACCAATCATAAAAGCATATAAAAAATACTTAGAAGTTACAGGACAAAAAGAAGAATTATTCAAATTTGAAAACGAAGAATAATTATGTACGACAATAGGAATATACTTCGTGTATAAAGGCACACTTCCGCTAAAGCGGATTGATATACAGTTAAAGAGGTGTATAAAGCTGGTCTTTGCCTGTATGGGAGAAATGACTTAAGCTACTCAAATAAAGTAAACTTCTCATTAAATGCACTCTTAACTTTTTACTGCACTTGGATTTAAAAGCGGTTTATCGGTTTGTTCGTTCTATGGCTGGTTATCCAATAAATGCATAAGCTAATCAAGTAACTTGTTTTATTTTTGACAATATATTCTGTGGCATAATTCGAAAGA
>JALUWM010000143.1 GCA_027019465.1 Campylobacterales bacterium | reverse complement strand
CTTGGTATTGTATTAATAGGAATTGTTGTATTTGTAATTGCAGGATTCTTTGGAACACCTTTTTATCCAAGTTATGCTGATTTACAAAGTTCATTAACAATCCAAAACAGCTCAGGAAGTAAATATACTCTTGAAGTTATGGCTTGGGTTAGTATAGCAGTTCCTTTTGTATTAGCTTATATTATTTATGTTTGGTATCAAATGAAAAAAAATGGGCCTATTACAAAAGAAGAAATAGCAGACCCAGAATCTCATGCATATTAAGGAGATGAGAATGAAAAAATTATTAGTTTTAATTATGGTGTTTTTCGGTAGTTTTCTTTTTGCTGCCGATACACAGTTAATGCCAAATGGTATTAACCCTGCAGTTCATAAAATCGATACTACATGGGGAGTAATTGTATTCTTTATGTGGCCGGTTTTAATTATTATTGCTTACAAATTTATAGAATTTACTCTTAAAAAATCAGGTCTTGAAAAAGATCTTTGATTTTTTCTTTTTTTACTTTCTAATTTATCACTATTAAATTTTTTTGTTATAATTACAATCCATACAACCACATTTTATAGGAGAAATTTATGATAAAAGAACTAAAAAATCTTGGTATAGAAGCTTCAAAAATTATACACAATCCTAGTTATGATAAAATTATAGAAGATACATTAAAAAAAGGCGAAGTACTTAAAACTTCAAGCGGTGCCACTGCTGTTGACACAGGTGAATTTACAGGAAGAAGTCCGAATGATAAATTTTTTGTTAAACAAGCACCAAGTGAGCAATATATCGCATGGGGTGAAATTAACCATCCAATTACTCTTGAAACTTTTAAAAAATTAGAAAAATTTACAAAAAACGAACTTTCTAAAAAAGATGAAATTTATGTTGTCGATGTTTTTGTAGGTGCTAGTAAAGAAAGTAGAAGGGCGATAAGATTTATAACTCCTATTGCATGGCAGGCTCATTTTGTAATGAATATGTTTATTCTGCCTTTAGAAGAAGAATTTAAAAATTTTAAACCTGATTTTACATTTTTTGTAGCGGGAGATGCAAGATATTCAGAGTGGAAAGAAAATAATTTAAATAGTGATATATTTGTTGCATTTAATATAGAAGAAAATAAAGCTGTAATGAGTGGAACATTATATGGAGGAGAGCTTAAAAAAGGTATTTTTACTATGATGAACTATTGGCTTCCGCTTGAAGGTAAGCTTTCTATGCATTGCTCTGCAAATGTCGGAGAAAAAGGTGATGTAGCTCTTTTCTTTGGTCTTAGCGGAACAGGAAAAACAACTTTATCAACCGACCCAAAAAGAAAACTTATAGGTGATGATGAACACGGGTGGGATGATAAAGGTGTATTTAACTTTGAGGGTGGATGTTATGCAAAAGTAATTAATCTTGATAAAGAGAGTGAACCAGAAATTTACGGAGCTATAAAAAGAAATGCACTACTAGAAAATGTTGTAATTGACGAGAATGGAGAAGTTGATTATACTGATTCTAGTAAAACAGAAAATACAAGAGTTTCTTATCCAATAGAACATATAGAAAATCACGAATGCACCCTAACAGGAGGACATCCTAAAAATATTATTTTCTTAAGTGCAGATGCTTTTGGTGTTTTACCGCCGGTTTCTAAACTTACAAAAGAACAGGCTATGTTTTATTTCTTAAGTGGATATACAGCAAAAGTTGCCGGAACTGAAAGAGGAATTACAGAGCCAGTGGCAACTTTTAGTGCTTGTTTTGGCGAGCCTTTCTTACCGCTTCATCCGACTGTATATGCAAAACTTTTAGGCCAAAAAACAGAAGAATATAATGTAAATGTTTATCTTGTAAATACAGGATGGACAGGTGGTCCTTATGGGGTCGGTAAAAGAATGAGTATTAAAGATACAAGAGCTTGTATTAATGCAATTTTGGATGGAAGCATTGAAAAAGCAGAATTTGAAATACTGCCTGTATTTAATCTTGAAATTCCAAAAGAACTTCCCGGAGTTAATACACAAGTTCTAAATCCAAGAAATACTTGGGAAGATAAAGCGGCATATGATGAACAGCTTAAAAAATTGGGTTCTATGTTTATAGAAAACTTTAAAAGATATGAAGATGTAAAAGAAGGAAAAGAATACGAAAAAGCAGGTCCAAAAGTTTAATTTTTTCTTTTCCTCTTGCATTTAATAAAAAAATTTATTATAATTTCATTCCTATGCGAGCTTAGCTCAGCTGGCTAGAGCACCACCTTGCCAAGGTGGATGTCGCGGGTTCGAATCCCGTAGCTCGCTCCAAATGGCGCTATAGCCAAGTGGCTAAGGCAGGAGCCTGCAAAGCTCTGATCCCCGGTTCGAATCCGGGTGGCGCCTCCAAAATTTAAGCTTACTTTAAGGAAGCTTTGATATAATTTTGCTCCAAATATGCCCGGGTGGCGGAATTGGTAGACGCAAGGGACTTAAAATCCCTCGGGAATTTCTCCCGTGCCGGTTCGAGTCCGGCCCCGGGCACCACCATCTAAATTCATAGATAGAATTGTTTCTATTAAGATTGGAGAGATGGCTGAGTGGTCGAAAGCGGCGGCCTTGAAAGCCGTTGAGCTCGCAAGGGCTCCCAGGGTTCGAATCCCTGTCTCTCCGCCATTACTTTAAATTAATCCAAATGCCATTTTGACAGCAATTAGATACATTAAAATACCTATAATTTTTTTGATTTGTTTTTGATTTAAATGAAAATGCATAATATAATTTCCCATAACTCCCCCTAAAATTGCCCCTATTGCTGCAATTATCAGTAAAATCCAATTTATTTGTGTAAAGCTAAGATAAGTTATAAAAGCTGTAAATGTTGAAAAAGGTATTACAAAACTCATAGCAATAGCTACTTTTTTTGTATCAAATCCAAGTATTATTAAAATAGGTAAAAGAAGGCTTCCTCCACCAATTCCAAGAAGACCGCTTATAATCCCTACAATTCCACCTAAAATCGGCATAATAAAAGGAGATGTAAAATTAAATTTTTTCTCTTTTTTACCAAATAAAATCATACTTCCTGCAAAAAACAAAAATAATACAAATAAAATTTTTACAAAATGTTCGGGAATAAATTTAGATAAATATGCTCCTATAGGTGCTGTCAGTGCCAGAGAAATTGCTAAGGGAAAAGCAAATTTTATATCTAAAACTTTTCTTTTTATGTTCATAATGCTTGAAGTGATGGTTGTTGAAGTATTTACAAAAAGACCTATTGCTTTTGCAAAATTGAAATTAAGCCCCATCATATCGAGGACAGGGACAAGTGCCGTGGCACTTCCTATTCCTCCTAATGCAAAAAGTGAGGATAAAATAAAAGTAACTAAAAATATTTCAATATAAAACATTTTAAGGCTTTATATGTTGAACTAATTCTATAATACCACCTTGAAGTGAAAAAACCTCTTTTATTCCTATTCTTTGTAAAAAGGCTGTTGCCACTAGTGAGCGTTGGCCTGAGCGGCATACTGTTACTATTTTTTTATTTGCATTTGCCAATTTTTCTATATTTTCTTTTTGAAATAGCTCGTGCATCGGGATGTGAATGCTGTTTGTATGTGTGAATCCAACTATTAAAACTTCTTTTTTTGTTTTAATATCTACAACTAAAATATCCTCATTCTCTATCCATTTTAAAAATGTTTCGGCATCTATTTGGCAGGGTTTTTTTGCCAAAAATTCTTCTGTGAAATTTGAAAACATCTGATTTAATATTTCTACTTCTTTAAAATCAATCATTTTTTCTCCTTAATTTAAATTACGGTGTAATTGTAATGATTTTAAATTTATTTGTAAAATAAATAATTTTTATTATAATAATTAAAATTTTTAATAAGGTAAAATATGACTTTTAGAGAACTTGAAATTTTTTTTAGTTTAAGTGAAAATTCTTCCGTATCAAGTGTAGCAAAAGAAAAAGGGCTTTCTCAATCGGCAGTTTCTCTTTCTATTAAGTCATTGGAAAATGATTTGGGAGAGAGACTTTTTAATAGAATCGGTAAGAAGCTTATTTTAAATGAAAGAGGCAGGCTTTTTAGACAAAAAACTTTTAAATCTTTTTTGGAGTTAAAGGATGCCCAAAATCTTTTTAGTAAAAATAAATTAAGCGGTGTTTTGAGGATTTTGGCAAGTAAGACTATTGGAACATTTGTAATTCCTGAAATTGTATATAAGTTTTTGGAAAATTATAAAGAAGTTAACATTATTAAAGAGACAAAAAATTCTGCGGAAATTATAAAAAGTGTCCTAAACGGAGAAATTGATATAGGGTTTATAGAAACGGAATTTGAAAATGAAAATATAATTAAAGAAAAAATAGGAGAAGATGAGCTTGTTATTGTTTCAGGTGAAGAGTATAAAAAAGAGGTTTTTATTGATGAACTTAAAAATAAAAAATGGCTTTTAAGAGAAAAGGGCTCGGGAACTAGGGAGATGTTTTTAAATTCCCTTGGGGAATATGGTAAAAATATAAATATTTTTATGGAATTTTCAGGATTTATAGAAATTAAAAATCTTTTAAAACATAAAGATACAATTACCTGTATTTCAAAATATGCCGTAAAAAATGAGCTTAGCAAAAAAGAGCTTTTTGAAGTTAAAGTTAAAAATTTTGAATTTAAAAGAAATTTTTATCTTATTTATCATAAAAACAGATTTAAAACTCTTCTTTTTAATAAATTTTGTGAGTTTATAAAGGATAAAAATGTATAGTTTTAAAAAACTTATAAAAGAGATAAAAGATTATAAAAAAGAATTTTTCTCCGCTCAGATAATTGCTTTAACAGCCACACTTATTTCTGTTCCTATTCCTCTTTTAATGCCTCTTTTAATTGATGAAGTTTTGCTTAAAAAGGGTGGTAAATGGATTGATTTTATAAATATGTTTTTTTCGCACTGCAGTGCTTTTTGTTATGTTTTGATAACTCTTATAGTTGTTATTATTTTAAGAACTTGTTTTATAGGATTTAATGTATTACAAACTTTCTTTTTTGAAAAAATTACAAAAGATATAAGTTATAAAATAAGAATCAGGGTAATGGAACATTTAAAAAGATTATCTATTAATGAATATGAAAATCTAAAAACAGGAGATATTGCAAGCAGGCTTATAACAGATGTGAACACGGTTGAAGAGTTTTTGATTAAATCCGTTTCAAAATTCGTAATTTCCGCTTTTATGCTTTTGGCTATTGGAATAGTTTTGTTAATTATTAATCTGCCTCTTGGGCTTTTGATTATATTTTTAAATCCGTTTGTGGTTGTGTTGTCTTCTAAAATTGCCAGAAAAGTCAAAAAATATAAAAGAGCTCAAAATCAAACTACTAGTATTTTTCAAGAATCACTAATTGAAACACTTGAATTATTTGAACAGATAAAGGCTTATAATAAAGAAAAATTTTTCTTTAAAAGACTTTTTACTCTCTCAAACGAGTTAAAAAATAAATCTTTTGATTTTTCTTACAAAAGCGAAGCTTTTTCAAAAGCCAGTCATTTAATATTCTTTATAGGATATGAAATTATAAGAGCCGGTGGAATTTTAGCAGTTGCTTATGGAAATTTAAGTATAGGTCTTATGATAGCCGTATTTGCGTATTTGTGGTATATGATGACACCTATTCAAGAAATAATTTCTATTCAATACAGTTTTTTTAGTGCAAAAGCTGCGTTAGAGAGAATTAACGAAGTTTTAGAGCTAAAAAAAGAGCCAATTTTTCCTATGAAAAAAAATCCATTTAACAAAGCGATTGAAATTGAGTTAAAAGATGTAAGTTTTAAATACGATAAAGAGTGGATTTTGCAAAATGTGAATTGTAAAATTAATCCTTATAAAATTACGGCACTTATAGGGGCTAGCGGTGGTGGAAAAACAACTCTTGCTAAGATAATTGCCGGATTTTTAATTCCAAATAGCGGGGATGTTTTTTATGGTGGAGTTAGTTTCAAAGAGATAGGACTTGATAAAGTTAGGGAAAATGTAAGTCTTATTTTACAAGAGACAAGACTTTTTAATGATACTTTAAAATTTAATTTAACTTTAGGTAAAAATTTTAGTGAAGAAGAGATAAAAAAAGCTTTAAAAAAAGCTGAGCTTTTAGAAGTCGTTCAAAATTTGCCAAAAGGTTTTAATACATTTGTTGGTAAAAACGGAATGAAATTAAGTGGAGGACAAAAACAAAGAGTTGCTATTGCAAGGGCTTTACTTCATAAACCAAAAGTGGTAATTTTAGATGAATCAACCTCAGCTCTTGATATTGATACTGAAGATAAAGTCTTTAAAAATATAGAAGAATTTTTAAAGAGCAGAACTTCAATAATTATTGCCCATAGAGCCGAAACTATCGCAAAAGCGGATGAGGTTTTGATGATAAAAAATAATAATGTTTTGAGTATGGGTGGATGAGTAGATGGGTAAAATATTATTATAGCAATCTCATAAATAAGACTGTCAATAGAAGACACTGATTAAATAAAGCGAAAAAATTTGCATTTTTTGCCCTGTGTATTTAATTAGTGTCATAAATGTAAGATTCTTAATTGGTTTTAGTATTGATTTTGCATTTTTTATTTTAAAGTGTTAAAAT
>JALUWM010000142.1 GCA_027019465.1 Campylobacterales bacterium | reverse complement strand
AAGAGATATATGAAAATCATAAAGATTTATTTAAAAAAAGATTTCATATAGAAGGATTCTTCGGGAATATAAAAAATAAACTTAACTGTTTCGTAAATGCTACAAGTTATGAAGTAGCAAAAACACTCGTTTATGCTAAGTTTTTAGCAAGGTTGCTGGTTATTTTTTTATTTTTATATTTTATATCTCTGATTTCAGATAAATTTTATATAAAAAACTGCTTTTTTCTTACTTTTTCATCAAATTTCATCAAATTTTTCTTTTTTTTCTCGAACGGGCTTAGAAAAAATTGACTTAATTCCAAATTTACAACTTTTAAAAGGAACAATTAATCAGGAAAAAAATGATAAAAACTTTAAAGATTGGTTTAATAATTTACCTAATAAAGAAAAATATAAACAAGAACATTTTATTCCGGATATTGAATTAGATATAAAAAATTTTTTGAAGTTTTTTGAAAAAAGAAAAAATTTATTAAAAAGTAAATTGAAAAGTGTTCTATCTTAAATACGACACAATATGAAAAAGTTTTAGTATTACTTGAATAAGAATTGATTTTTTGATAAAACCTTAAAAAAAAGATGCTTTTTGATATTTTAAAGGTGATTAATGAGAGTAAGTATAAAGCGATTTATTAACGGCAGGGTATTTTTTGATGAATTTGAAGTTGAAGAAAAAAACGAGACTATATTAGAACTTCTTGATAGAATAAGAGATTATAAAGACAGAAGTTTAACATACAGAAGTTTTTGCAGAAGCAGTATTTGCGGAACTTGTGCAATTAAAGCTAATGATAAAACAGTGCTTGCCTGTAAAACAAAAGTAAAAGATATTATTCAAAATAATGAACTTGTCATTGAACCGGTTGACAGAAGCAAAGTTATAAAAGATTTAGTTGTGGATCATTCTTTTATAGAAGAAAATCTAAAAAAAGTAAAATCATGGTTTGTAGATGAAATAGATAGTGAAAAAGAGAATTTACAAACCCCTAAGGAAGTTAAAAAATTTGATTTACAGACAGATTGTATTTTATGCGGAGCTTGTTTCTTTGAGTGTGAAGCTTTAGATTATGATAAAAATTTTGCAGGGCCTTTCGCTTTTACTAAGGTATTTAGATTTGTATTTGATTCCAGAGATAAAGAAGATACACAAAAAAGAATAGAAACAGCAAAAGAAAATTTATTGTATAATTGCATAAATTGTCAAAAATGTACACTTGTGTGTCCAAAAGACATTTCAAGTGCAATGGATATTAAAATGTTGCAAAATAGTGATAAAAATCCGCCTTTTAATGACAGTTTTAGTAACTTTTTTTAAGGAGAAGAAATGGCAGCAAAACCGAATGTACAACCTATTGATAAAGAAGCAACTTTCGCTGAAGAAGGTCTTGATGCAAGGGCTTTAATAACTAGAACGGATAAAAAGGGAATAATAACTTTTGCTTCTAAAGCTTACAGGGATATGACTAAATATTCAAGAAATGAACTTGTAGGAAAACCGCACAGTATTGTAAGACATCCATTAATGCCAGAAGCCGCATTTAGAGAAATGTGGGAAACTATTAAGAGAGGAGAACACTGGGAAGGAATGGTTAGAAATTTAAGAAAAGATAGTAAATATTATTGGGTAATTGTTCAAATTGATCCAATTGATACTGAAGGAAATATTATATATTCTACACCGGAAAAAATAGGGGGGTATGTCGCTGTAAGACGTGAACCTAGCAGAAAAGAGGTTGAAGAAGCGGATGCTTTATACAGAAAATTAAGAAAAGCAGAACTTTTAGCAAAACAAAACCTTAAAGATTGGGAAAAAGAAGTATTAAAAGAGCTATGAAAGAAGAATTTTTTATAAAACAATTTAAATCTCCTTATATCGGAGATGATGGAGCTGTGTTGTATATAAAAGAGGAAAAAGAAAAGAGAAAAGAAATAATTGCCAGTGATTCTTTTTTTGAAGATATTCATTTTAAGAGAAGTTGGTTTGGTTTAGAAGAGATTAGTTATAAAGCTTCACTTGTAAATATGAGTGATATGATTGTGATGAATGCAGTGCCAAAATATGCAATATTGAATGTTGCTTTTCCAGGAAGCCTTAGTTTAAAAAATATTGAAAATTTAGCAAGTGGATTTAAAAAGGCGGCAAGTGAATATGGTTATGAAATAATAGGCGGAGATACTATAAAAAATGACAAAATTGCTATTTCTGTAACCCATATAGGCTACTCTAAAAAACCTATTTACAGAAAAGCAAAATTAAACGAATTTGTGGCTTTTACAGGTGATTTGGGAAGTGTAAAAAAAGATTTAATTAAGGCTTTAAGATTTAATAAAATTCCTAAAAATTCAAAGTTTAAAATTCCTCAATTAAGAAATAATTTTTTTTATAAAGCTTCAAAATATATAACTGCTGCTTGTGATATAAGTGACGGGTTTTTTAAAGAGCTTGAAAGAATTTCAAAAATATCAAATCTTGGATATAAATTTTTAAAAAAAATTGATAAAAACAAAGGATGTAGTGGGGAAGAATATGAGATTCTTTTTACATTCCCTAAAAAAAATTTAGAGATTATTAAGAATATATCTAAATTTACAAAAACAAAAATAACGATTGTTGCCATTACAAAAAGAGGAACTTTTCGCTCTGTTTGTAAAGAAAACCATTTTTAAAATTAAAGGAAAATAATGATTTATAATCACACACCGCTTGAATTTTTGTTTAACAAAAATTCTGATAATTTTATAGTAGAAGAGATCCCTCTTTATCCGTTTGCCCATACAGGTGAATGGCTTATGTTAAAGGTTAGGAAAAAAAATGTCACCACTCCTGAAATGATAAAAAGAATAGCCGAACATTTAAATATTTCAAAAAATTTAATAGGATATGCAGGACTTAAAGATAAAGACGGTCTAACAATTCAATGGATTAGTGTGCCTAGAAAGTATAGAGATGAGATTAATAGTTTTGCTGATAGGGAAGTTAAAATTTTAGAGCAGGATTTACATAGAAATAAATTAAAAATCGGTCATCTAAGCGGTAATAAATTTTTTGTAAGACTTAAAAAAGTAAATCTAACAAATGCCAAAATTCTTTTTTCATTATTAAAAGATGTAAAAGAGTTTGGAATTCCTAATTTTTTTGGAGAACAGAGATTTGGAAAATATGGAGATAATTTTATAGAAGGTAAAAAAATTATTGAAGGAGAAAAATTTGTTAAAAATAAAAGACTTAGTAAACTTTTGATAAATGCATACCAATCAAAACTTTTTAATGACTGGCTTAAAAGAAGAATACAGTTAAGTTCACTTTTTGAAATGAATGAAAAAGATCTTTTAGAAGCCGGGGTTAAAAAAGAGGTAATTGATTTTGTAAAAAAACAAAAACACCCCTTTAAGCTTCTTAGAGGGGATGTAATAAGTCATTATCCATTAGGCAGGCTTTTTTATCTTGAAGAAGATGAAAGTGAAAGATTTTTAAAAAAAGAGATAACTCCCACTGGATTACTTCCAGGTAAAAAAGCTATGAGGGCAAAAGATATGGCAAGAGAGATTGAAATAGAGTTTGATGAACTTATTCCTGCTAACGGGGATAGAAGAATGGCCTGGATTTTTCCTGAAATAGTTGAAAAAAATTATAATAAAGACAAAGCATGGTTTGAGTTTTCTTTTATTTTACCAAAAGGGAGTTATGCAACTGTTTTAATTAATATTTTACAAAACGGTGTTAAAGGCTTTTAATGTCTGTTGAAAGAAGGGCTACTTTAATTGCTGTTACGGTTAGTATTATTTTAGCCATTGCAAAAGTCACTGTCGGGTTTTTAAGCGGAAGTGTTGCCGTTATTGCTAGTGCGCTTGACAGTGTAATGGATATGGTTGTCAGTATTTTTAATAATGTTGCTTTGAAGGTATCTGAAAGCAGACCTAATGAAAAATTTAATTACGGAAAAGGAAAAATAGAAGGAATTGCAGCACTTTTTGAAGGTGTTGTAATTATTGCAAGTGGTTTTTTTATTATTTACGAAGCTATTAATAAATTAATTCATCACGAGCCTATTACTCATCTTAATATTTCAATGTTTGTAATGGCTTTTTCTATTGTAATGGTTTTGGGGCTTGTAATGTTTTTGAATTATACTGCTAAAAAAACAAAAAATATAGTTATAAAATCAGATGCTCTTCATTATAAAACAGATCTTGTTACAAACAGTGCTGTTTTAATCTCTTTAATTATCATTAAAATCACAGGATGGCATTATATAGATTTTATTCTTTCAATGATTTTAGGAATTTATATTATCAAAGAAGCTTTAGATATTGTAAAAGAGAGTTTTGAAATATTACTTGATGTAGCACTTGATTTTGAAACCATAGAAAAAATAAAAGAAATTATCAAAAAAGAACCCTTAGTTTTGGATTACCACTGTTTAAGAACAAGAAAATCTGGTAATAGAAATTTTGTTGATGTTCATTTGGTTTTAACTCCTGATATGAAACTAAAGCTTGCCCATAGTATTTTAGAAAATGTTGAAGAAAAAATTAGGAAATTAGATCAAAATCAAAAATGGGTTATAAATATCCACGCTGACCCTTATGATGATTCTACAATTAATAAAATTTTGGAAGGATGTGAATAAAAAAGAAAATTAAGAAATTTCTTCTTTTGCTGGATTTACAATTTTTGCTATTATAATTGAAACTCCATAAAGTATCAAAAGAGGTACTGCCATTGCCATTTGAGAAAATAAATCTGGAGGAGTTAATACTGCTGCTAAAATAAATATTACCACTATTGCGTATCTTGAAAAATCTTTTAAAGTTCTGTCTGTTACAAGACCTAGTTTTGCCAAAAAATATGTAGCAACAGGCATTTCAAACGCGATACCAAATCCAAGCATAAGTTTGCCAAAGAAACTTACATATTCACTGATTCTTGGCATCGCAGTAAACTGCTGACCACCAAATGTAACCAAAACTTTAAAGCCTACCGGAAAAACTATGTAATAAGCAAATGAAGCTCCAGCTAAAAACATAATAGTTCCCCAAAATACAAAAGGCAATATCATTTTTTTTTCGTTATTATATAATCCTGGAGCTATAAAAGCCCATGCTTGATATAAAATAAATGGCAGAGAAAAGAAAAATCCTGAAAAAATAGATATTTTTACAGCTGTAAAAAATGGTTCTGCAAGACCTGTGAAGATAATTTTTGAACTTTTTTCAAGTTTTAGAGCATTCATCAAAGGTTCACTCATCCATGCAAAAATATCTTTCCAAAAGATAAAAGAAATAAGAAAAAATAAAAAATATATGATTACAATTTTTATAAGCCGACTTCTAAGCTCGGCTATATGAGGTTTAATCTCTTCAAGCATTTACATCTTTTTTCGGTTGATCTTGTGTAGAAGCTGTTTTTTCGTTTTCTATTTTTTCAGTTTTTTTAATATCTGTTTCATCTTCTCCTTCTTTTACAGCATCTTTAAAGTTTTTAATACCTTTGCCAAGTCCTTGAGCAAGTTCAGGTATTTTTTTACCTCCAAAGAGTAACACCACTACTACTAATATAATAATGATTTGTGTAGTGCCAATTCCCATAATAAATCCTTTTTTTATGAATTTTAACATAAAATTTAAATATTTGATAAAATTTTAACAAAATTAAAAAGGTTTTGTATGAAATTAGCGGTATTTGATTTTGATTCTACATTAATGGATGGTGAAACAATAGATTTTTTGGCTGAACCTTTAGGTTTAAAAGATAAAGTTGCATCTATTACGGAAATGGCAATGAGAGGTGAACTTGATTTTTTTGAAAGTTTAATAATGAGAGTTAAGCTTTTAGAAGGTTTAGAAGTTAAAAAAGTTAATAAAATCTGTCATAATCTTCCCTTTATGCCAGGAGCTGATGAAACAATAAAAGCTCTTAAAAAAGAGGGATATAAAGTTTTGGTATTTAGCGGAGGATTTAGGAATGCTACAAGTTATGCAAAAGATATATTAGGGTTTGATGCAGATTTTAGTAATATTTTACATTCTAAAAATGGAATTTTAACAGGACTTGTCGGCGGAGATATGATGTTTTCTCATTCAAAAGGCGATATGCTTGCTAGAATTCAAAATGTTTTAGGAGCTAAAAAAGAGGATACGCTAGTTGTGGGAGATGGTGCAAATGATTTGAGTATGTTTGAGTATGCAGGTAAAAAAGTAGCTTTTTGTGCAAAAGATCTACTTAAAACAGAGGCTGATTTTGTGGTTGATGAGAAAGATTTAACAAAAGTTTTAGAATTCATTTAAGGAGATAAAATGACAAGTATATGGGTAGATTATTTAGACAGGGAATTTTTAGATAATGAATTTAAAGAGTTGGTTGAGAGTGGTTTAGTAAATGGGCTTACAAGTAATCCGGCTATTTTTTCAAATGCACTTAAAAAAGATATTTATAAAGAGGATTTAGAAAAATTAAAAGGAAAAACTCCAAAAGAGATTTATGAAGAAATAGCAATTAAAGACATTCAAAAAGCGTGTGATGTTTTAGAACCTTTATATGATGAAGGGGAAGACGGATTTGCAAGTATAGAAGTTGACCCAAGACTTATAAATGATGCAAAAGGAACT
>JALUWM010000141.1 GCA_027019465.1 Campylobacterales bacterium | reverse complement strand
AAGCAAACTACCTTCAAGGAAATTCCCTTGAAGTGCTCTTTGAAAATCTGTTGTTACTTTTTTACACATCCTTATTGGCTTTTTAGTGATTTTTTGCTAAAAACCTTTATTTATTATAGGATTGCTTTTTTCAGTATTATAGTGCAAAATTTTATTAAAGGCAAATATTTTTCCACTTATAATAAAAAATTATCTTTGATATAATTTTATAAAAAAGGTTATTATGAAAGCCGGATTTGTTTTAAAGCCAAAAGATACGCTAAAAATAAAAGATATGTTTTTAAAAATAAAATCTGTTTTTGAAAAATATAATATAGAAGTTTTAATTGATTTAGTGTCAGCAAAAGCTATAGGGCTTTTAGGTGTTGAATTTGAGAGTATGTGTAAACAGGTCGATTTTATTGTAGCACTTGGTGGAGATGGAACTCTTATTTCAGTCTCAAGAAGAGCTTATAAGTTTGATAAGCCAATTCTTGGTATAAATGCAGGGAATTTAGGATTTTTGACAGATATCAATCCTGATAATATAGAAGAATTTATTAAAGATTTTTTAAACAAAAATTATAGAATTGATGAAAGAATGGTTATTGAAATAGGATATAAAAACAAAACTCTATATGCTTTTAACGATGTTGTAATAAGTAAAGATGTAATATCTTCTATGATAAATATTCAGGTTGATACAAATGAGAGATTTTTAAATACTTATAGAGGTGACGGACTTATATTTTCAACTCCCACAGGCTCTACGGCTTATAATTTAAGTGCAGGAGGTCCTGTTGTATATCCGTTGACGGAGAGTTTTATACTCACACCTATATGTCCGCATTCTCTATCGCAAAGGCCTCTTGTTTTGCCTAGTGATTTTATTATTACGGCATCTGTAAAAGAAAATATTTCAAAGCTTATAATAGACGGACAGGAAATTTATTCACTTGATGATAAAATTATATTAAAAAAAGCAAAAAGAAAAGCAAAATTGATTCATAGGGTTGAGAGAAATTATTTTGATGTTTTAAGAGAAAAGCTTAATTGGGGTGAGGGTAAATGTTAGAGAGAGTTTATATAAAAGAGTATGTTACTTTTGAAGAAGTTGAGCTTGAATTTAATGAAATTGAAATGGAATTTAGCAAAGGTTTAATCGTTTTTACAGGTCCAAGTGGAGCTGGAAAGTCTGTTTTGATTAGAGGGATTTTATCTATTTTCGGATATTTTGATGTAAATGCAAAAATTAGTGAAGCCATTGTAAATAATAAAATAGATTTGGAAAAATATGGGCTTGAAAATGATGAAGAGATAATTTTTAGACAAATTAAGAAAAATAAAAACAGATATTTTATAAACAATCAAGCTGTCAGTAAAAAAGTAATAAGAAAAATTGCAGATGAATTTATAGATTATCTCTCTTTAAGGGAAATTGAAGAATTTAAAAATGAAAATATAATTTCAGTTTTAGATAAAATTGTTAAAGAGAAAAATTATTATGTTAAGTTGGAAGATTATAAAAAAGAATTTTCAAAATACAAAGAAAAACAAAAACAGTTAAATGAAATTTTAAATAAAGAAAAAACAGCAAAAGAAAGAGTCGAATTTTTAAAATTTGAACTTGATAAAATTAATGCTATAAATCCTAAAGTAGAAGAGTTTGATGAACTTATGCATATAAAAAAAGACCTTTCAAAACTAGAAAAAATAAAAGAAAAGGCTTTTGAAGTAGAAAAAATATTTGAATTTGAAAATAAAATTTATGAATTCTTGGAAATGATAGATTTTGAAAATGAATTTTTTTCAACAGCTATGAATGAGCTTAGAATTTCCTTAGATAAAGCTTATGAAAAAGAAGAATTTTTACAAAGTATTGATATTGAAGAAGTTTTAGACAGACTTTCAAAACTTCAAGAACTTATAAGAAAATTCGGTTCTATTGAAGAGGCACTTAATTATGCCGAAGAAAAGCAAAAAGAGCTTAGTGCTCTTGAAAATATTTCTTTTGAAAAAGAGAATTTGCAAAAAGAGATTAAAGAACTTAAAGAAGAGTTAAAACAAAAAGCCTCTTATTTGCATCAAAAAAGAGTGGAAGTTTTAAAAATATTTGAAGAAAAGATTAATTATTTTTTAAAAAAACTTTATATGCCAGAAGTTAAAATGGTTTTAAATAAAACTTTTTTATATGAACTAGGGGAAAGTGAAGCAAAAATAATTCTTAATGATATTGATATAAATGCTATTTCAACAGGAGAGTTTAACAGGCTTAGAGTTGCACTGCTTGGAGCAAAACTTGAATATACAAATGAAGAAAAAACGCTTTTTTTAGATGAAATAGATGCCAATTTGAGCGGTGAAGAGAGTATGAGTGTGGCTGAGGTGTTAAAACTTCTTAGCAAAAAATATCAGATTTTTGCTATTTCCCATCAGCCTCAGCTTGCAAGTGTGGCAAATAAACACTTTTTGGTAACAAAAAAAGAGAATAAATCTTTTGTAAAAGAGCTGAATAAAAACGGAAGAATAAAAGAAATAGCAAGAATCATAGGCGGAAAAGAGAAATCTCAAAAAGCACTTGATTATGCAAAAGAACTTTTAAAGGAAAATAATGGTTAATATTTTATTAAAAAGAATAAAAAACCTTGAAGAAAAATTAAATATGATTTCAAAAGAAAATGAAGAAGCAAAAAATGAGCTTTTGGAACTTTATAAACAGTGCAAAGTGTCAAAAGATAAAAAAGAGCTTTTCAAAAAGAAACTTTTAAAAGCTCTTAATAAAATAAAAAGTATAAATGAAGAAAATTTTTTTGATGATAATATTTTAAAATATAAAGCATTTTTAGATATTTGTAAAAATCTTAATAAAGGATATTTTGTATTTATAGAAGCTGATTATTCTCATGATATACAAAAATTTATTTTGGGATTTTTGATAAATAAAATAAGTCCTTTTTTTACAATTTATGAAAATACAGTTATAGGTCTTGTTGATGAAAAACAGTATGAAAACTTAAAAGCTATCAAAATAATTACATATTATAATTCTGATAATGCAGAATTTAATGATATAGATTTATATAAAATATTTTTTGATACGGATGATTACAATTTTTTGGTATTAGAAAAAGCAAAAAAAATTTTTCAAGAATTTAGACTTAGACCTGCATATAAAAATAAACATTTTATTGAATATTCTTTAATAAAAAATAAAATTATTGATTTTGAAAGAGAAAAATTAAATAAACAAAAAGGAAAATATGCTTTTATTTATGAAAAAACATATCCCAATCTTGAGATTGACTTGAAACGGGAAATAAAAAATCTTCCTTTTATTTTAGCATTGCTTGAGAGAATAGATAAAGAAATGAATGAAATAAAAAAATCAAAAGGGACAATAAATGTTGTAAACAGAATGCTTAATTTTATTGATTTACATTTGTCAGAAAGCGGAATAAGCGAAGAAGTGAAATTTCTTAGAACAAAACTTAGTGAATAAAGGAGGATTTATGAGCTGTCTTGTTGAGTTTGCAATGTTTCCAACAGATAAGGGTGAGAGTGTAAGTAAATATGTCAGCAGAATTATTAAGATGTTTGAAAAAAGCGGATTAAATTATCAGCTGACTCCAATGGGGACGATATTTGAAGTAGATACGATTGAAAAAGTCACAGATGTTATAAATAGAGCCTATAAGGAGCTTGAAAGTGATTGTAACAGAGTTTATACAACAATAAAAATGGATATAAGAAAAAATAAAAATAATAGAATGAAGAAAAAAATAGAATCTGTTATGAAAAATATTAAAGAGTAAAATTATTATGTTAAGTAAATTTATTTATTATTTAGAGAAATAGAGACTTTAGTCCCATTATTAAAAATTAAAATATATTACTTTTAATTGTTAGGAATTTTTGAAAAGTTGTAAATGGTATTGAAATTATTATTAATGGAAATTTAATGAAAAAATAATTAAAATTTAATGAAAGGTAAAAATGGATAGATTATATGCTCCTTGGAGAAGGGAATATCATATTAAAAATAATAAAAAAATAAATGAAAAATGCGTTTTTTGCGCTATTGCCGCTTCTGCTGAGAATGATGAAGATAATCAGGTCTTTTACAGAGATAAGATATGTTTTTTTGTAATGAACAGATTTCCTTATAATCCTGGTCATTTTATGATTATTCCAAATAGACATATTGGAAAATATGAAGATTTAAATGAAAAAGAGGTGACTCATATAGCTAAAATTGCTAAAATTGGATGTAAAATTTTAAAAGATTTTGGGGCTGATGGGATTAATATGGGATGGAATTTGGGTTTTGACGGGGGAGCCGGGATTCCTGGGCATATTCATCTTCATATGGTGCCAAGATTTAAAAGAGATACGAATATGATGACAACACTGTTTGATACCAGGGTTTACAGTGCTGATTTTGATAAGGTTTTTGAGGAGATTAAAAAAATCTCTAAAAATTATCTTTGATAAATAAAATCTACATCTTCTGGGTAGGTTGGAATAAAAATAGAAGTTTTAAGAGGTTTTGTGGAAGTGTTTGAAAAAGTAATAGTTACTAAATTTCCGGCGTCATCTTTATAATGAAGTGATTTAATTGTTTTATCATAAACAAAATATACTTTTTTATTATTAATTTTAGTTACATAAAAATTTTTCTCTTTTTTTGCGTTTTTTAGAATGTTTTGAAGTGTAAATTTCGGTCTTTTCGAAATGGTAACCTGCATCAAATTCGGTTCATAAACATATACTTTTTCATTAATCCAGATATATTTTTTTACAGGATAAGAATATTTCCATAAAATTTGGTCGTTTTTATAAAAAATCTTACCTTTATAATATAGTTTTTTTCCATTATTATTGATTGTTTGAGTGAAGTTTGCTTCAAAATTGTTTGGAAGGGTTAAAGCATTCATATAAGAAAACAATAAAACCAATGTAAATATAAGATGTTTCATTTTTAACTCTTTTTTATGTTATTATAACAAAAAAATTTTAAAGGCCTTTTAGAATGGTAAAAAGTGTATTTAGAAAAATTATCGGGACAAGAAACGACAGAGAGCTTAAAAAGTATCAAAAAAGAGTAAAAGAGATTAATGCTTTAGAACCTAAATATGAAAAAATGAGTGATGAAGAAATTAAAAATGAATTTAACAATATTAAATCAAAAGTTTTAGATGAAATTAAAAACGGAGCCGATGAACAGGCTACTTTAAATAAATATTTAAATGATGTATTTGCAATGACAAGAGAAGCTTCTAAACGTGTTTTAAATATGAGACATTTTGATGTGCAGTTAATTGGTGGTATGGTTTTACACGAAGGTAGAATTGCTGAAATGAAAACAGGAGAAGGTAAAACGCTTGTTGCTACTTTAGCTGTTATTTTAAATGCAATACTAGCAAAAGGTGTGCATGTTGTTACTGTAAATGATTATCTGGCTCAAAGAGATGCAAATGAAATGAGTAAATTATATTCTTTTTTTGGATATACAACAGGAGTTGTTATAGCTAATATGGAAGATTATGAAAGAAAAAAAGCATATGAATGCGATATTACCTATGCAACTAATAATGAACTTGGATTTGATTATTTAAGAGATAATATGGCTTTTGATATAGAACAAAAAGTTCAAAGAGGGCACTATTATGCAATAGTGGATGAAGTGGATTCTATTTTAATTGATGAAGCTAGAACTCCGTTAATTATCTCAGGACCTGCCAGTAAAAGAGAAGAGAATTATCTTTTAGCTGACAAAGTTGCAAAACAACTTATTAAAGATAAAGATTTTAAAGTAGATGAAAAAGACAGGCTTGTTTTACTCACAGAAGAAGGGCTTACAAAAGCAGAAAAACTTTTTGGAGTTGGTAATTTATATGAACCTGATAATGCCATTTTGGCTCATCATCTTGACCAGGCGCTTAAAGCTAATTATCTTTTTCAAAACGGAAAAGATTATATTGTAAGAAGCGGAGAAGTTTTAATTGTTGACGAGTTTACTGGAAGAATTAGCGAAGGAAGAAGATTTAGTGAAGGTCTTCATCAAGCACTTGAAGCAAAAGAAGGTGTTGAAATTCAAGAAGAATCACAAACCTTTGCGGAAATTACATATCAAAATTATTTTAGATTATATGAAAAATTAGCTGGGATGACTGGAACAGCTCAGACAGAAGCTACAGAATTTATAGAAATTTACGGGCTTGAAGTTATTTCTATTCCGACAAATAAGCCTATTGCAAGAGTTGATAAAAATGACCTTGTTTATAAAACAGCAGAAGAAAAATTTGAAGCAGTTGTTAAAAAAGTAAAAGAATTAAATCAAAAAGGTCAGCCTGTTTTAATAGGAACCACTAGTGTTGAAAAGAGTGAATATTTAAGTAATTTGCTAAAAAAAGAGAAAATTCCTCATACTGTTTTAAATGCAAAACATCACAAAAAAGAAGCTGAAATTATTGAAAAAGCAGGTGAGAGGGGTGCTGTTACAGTTGCTACAAATATGGCTGGTAGAGGAGTTGATATTAAACTTAAAGATGAAATAAAAGAAATTGGCGGACTTTATATAATTGGGACTGAAAGACATGAAAGCAGAAGAATTGACAATCAGCTAAGAGGTCGTTCAGGTCGTCAGGGAGACAAAGGAGAAAGCCAGTTTTATCTTTCACTTGAAGATGATCTGTTAAGAATCTTTGGAAGTGACAGAATCAAAAATATTATGGATAGACTGGGAATTGAAAGAGGAGAACATATTGATTCTAAAATAGTTACCCGTTCAATAGAAAAAGCGCAAAAAAAAGTGGAAACTATGCATTTTGAAAGTAGAAAACATATCTTAAAATATGATGATGTTGCAAATGAACAAAGAAAAGTTATTTACACATTTCGTGACCAGCTTTTAGACCCTAATTATGATATAACACAAAAAATAGATGAAATAAAAGATGATTTTATAGATTATGTTTTGAATTTGAGTGATGTAATTCCTGGTATGCCAAAAGATGATATAGATATCGAAAAGCTAAAAGCACATCTTAAAGAATATATGGGAATTGATTTTAATGAAGAAGAACTCAAAAAAGATTATGATGAATTAAAAGAGTTTATTTCTAAAAAAATAGACGAATATTTAAAAGAAAAATTTAAAGATGTTCCTGAAGATGAGCAAAAAAGAATTTTAAGGCAGGTTTTTTTACAAGTACTTGATGAATCTTGGAGAGATCATTTGTATATGATGGATATTATGAAGACAGGTATCGGACTTAGAGGTTATAATCAAAAAGATCCATTGGTTGAATATAAAAAAGAGAGTTTTCAACTTTTTGAAGAACTTATAGAAAGAATTAAAGTAGAAACTATGAAAATCCTTCATACTCTTGAACTTAGATTTGAAGAACCAGAAATAGATGATGATCTTATGGAATTTATGAAAGCTTTGGAAGATAGTAAAGGTAAAAATATAGAAGAGATTATGGGACTTATGCCTGAGGTTCCGGCAAATATGGAAGAAAAAAGTGTAGATGAAATTATGAAGGAACTTGAAACAAAAACCGCTATGCTTCAAAATGAATTAAAAACAAAAGTAAAAAGAAATGACCCATGTCCTTGTGGAAGTGGTAAAAAATATAAAAATTGCTGTGGAAAAAGTCCTAAGTTTTAATAAGAGTTTTTTAACTCTTAAACTTTTTTAAAGGTTAATATTGAATAAAAAATTTGTTACTTTTATAATAAAAAAATATCTTCGTTTTGATAAAAAACACCCTTTTATTTATATCAGTTTTATTTTAGCTTTTTTGGGAATTATGACAGGAGTAGCCACACTTATAATTGCCATGGGTATAATGAATGGAATGGATAGGGAGTTTGAAAAAAAACTAAAAGTTATGAATTATCCAATAACTGTTTATTCATCTTTAATTAATGTTGATGATAATACTTTAAGATATCTTAAAAAAAAGTTTCCTTCATTCAAATATTCCCCTTATATTGAAACAAGCGCTGTTATACAAAAAGACGGGCTAAATGGAATAATGCTTTATGGTGTTAATTTCAAAAAAGAAGCAAAAATTAATTATATTTTTGCAAAAGCAATAAAGGGTATTAAAAAACCAGGTCTTTTTGATGTTGTTGTAGGTAAAACTCTTTTTGGAGATATGGGAGCTTATAAAGGTGAAAAGGTTGTAATGATTTTTTCTAAATTGACTCCTCTTGGATTTGGAATTACCCCTTTACTCAAAAAAGTTAAAATAGTCTCTTATTTTAAAAGCGGACTTATTGCTTATGATAAAGGAATTGGATATATGAATATCAAAGGGCTAAAAAGAATTTTAAATCAAAATTATTACAGCGGTATTCATATCTGGACACCTAATCCTTTTAAAGATATAAAAAAAATAAAAAAAATACTTCCACCAGGTATAGGAATTGTAGGATGGTGGCAGCAAAATGGAAATTTTTTTGCTGCTCTTAGAATGGAAAAGAGGGCGCTTTTTTTGGTTTTGATGTTAATTATTATTGTTGCGGCTCTTAATATTATAAGTTCACTTCTTATGATGATTATGAGTAAAAGAAAAGAAATAGCTTTAATGCTCAGCCTTGGGGCTACTAAGAAAGAGATAAAATCAATTTTCTTAAGACTTGGAATGATTATTGGAATAGGAGCTATTTTTGTAGGGTCAATGGTAGGACTTTTTGGAATATGGCTTTTAAAAAATTTTGATATTATTAAACTTCCTGCAGATGTTTACGGAGTTAGCAGACTTCCAGTAGATTTAAGTTCAACTGATTTTATTTTAATAAACATAGGAGCTTTTATTATAGTACTTCTTTCAAGTATATATCCAGCAATCAAAGCTGCAAATACAGATGTTTTAGAAACTCTTAGGTATGAATAAAGAGAAAGTTTGAAAAAAAATATTAATTATTTTAATTTTCACTACTTTTTATTATTTCTTTTTACTCCAATGAGCATATAATGCAGGTAATAAGTTTGTACTAAGTAATGCACTCCATATTATACCACCCATAATAACTATAGCAAGGCTTTGTTCTGGGGCAGCGCCTTTTCCCCATCCTAATGCAGTTGGGAGCATTCCTAAAATAGCTGTTATAACAGTTAGGAAAATTGGACGAAAACGGACACGAACACCTTCGTAAACAGCATCTATTTTTTTCATCCCTTGCTTTTCATATTGTCTAACATAATCCAATAATACAATGCCATGATTTAGACTTATTCCAATTAGTGTAAAAAAGCCTATTATTCCAATTGCATTTAATCCTACTCCGCTTATACCTAATGCCAAAGCTCCTCCGGTAAAAGCTAGAGGAATTTGTAATAAAATTATCCAAGGAATTAATATTTTTTCGAACTGAAATATTAAAATAGCAAGGATTGTTATGAAAGCTATTATTGTTGCGGCTCCTAATATAAAAAGAGCATGTTTTAGTTGAGGCAATAATCCTCCGAATTTAATGTAATATCCATGAGGTAATTTAATAGATGAAAGAGTTTTTTTTGCTTTGATAACTGCATTATTTAATGAAGTGATTGGAATGGCCGTAATATCTAATTCTCTGGTTCCATTAAAATGTCTAATTCTATTCGGAGCTGATACAAAATTGATTTTAGCTAATTTCTTTAATGGTATCCATCCTTTTTGTGTATGAATGAGTAAGTTATTTAATTGATGTATATTTAGGTTATGAACTTTTTTTAAACGCATATATACATCTATTGAATAATCGTTATGAGGAATTTGTGCTAAAACTTTTCCACCAAGTAATAGAGCTAATTTTGTTTGTAATGATTTTGGAGAAATACCGTATGTTTGCATATTTAAAATATCTGGTTGTAAACGTATTTGAGTAATAGGATATCCGTCATCATCAAATACATCCGCTAAAACATTTGAATGACGAAGTTTGGTACTGATTTCTTCAGCTAATTTTCTAAGAGTAGAAATATTTGAACCGAAAATGCGTAATACAAAAGGTTGTGGAAGACCTGATAAACTTTCTCCTAAACGTTCTATTGTAGGTGTATCTATGTCAAGTTGTACCCCAGGAGTTTTTGAAATTTTTAAGAAATGGTTACTTAATTGGTTAAGATCATCCACAGCCACTGAAGGTTTTAGTACTATTTCAATTTCTCCTGATGAAGTAGGCTCTGTATAAAAAGTACTGCTTGCAGAACCTATTCTAGCATATGTATGGGCTACTAAAGGATCTTTTTTTATTCTATCTACTATTCCCTTAACTACATTTTCAGTATGTTTAAGAGATGTACCAGGAGGTAATGCAAAGCTTTCTAAAAGTACTCCTTCATTAGGTAAAGGTAAAAAGTTTATTGATTTAAATGCCATAAATATCATACTTAAAATAAATAATAATATAGCTAAAAATAGACTTAATCTAGGTTTTTTTAAAGAAAATTTTAAAAGTTTTTCATTTTTAGATCTTAAATATTCTATAATTTTATTTCCTATATTTGTGGAAGATGACATTTTAGTCTTTTTCACAAAGGCCATACTTAAAGGAATTAATGTTAATGAAATTAATAAAGATGCTAAAAGAGCAAGAATAATTGCTAAACTAAAAGGAGCAAAGAAAAGTCCTGCTAACCCCCCTATAAATAATAGAGGAGCAAAGGCAGCTACCACAGTTAATGTCCCGGAAATATCAGGAGCTGCTATTGCTTTTAATCCTTTTATTACTCCTTCTATGCCTGTAAAACCTTCTTCCCAGCTATGATAAATGCTTTCAAATACAATAATGGAATCATCTACTAAAAGTCCAATAGCAATTGTTAAAGCTCCAAATGTTAAAAGATTTAATGTATGACCTTCTAAATATAATCCCGCTACTGCTAAAAGTAATGCAAGAGGAATAGTAACGGCTAATATCAATACATGTTTACCAGCTCCAAGAATAATAAATAATACGCTAATGGCTAATAATCCACCAATTAAAAGGTCACGGCTAAGATCGGAACCTATTAATTTTACTAAATGACCTTGTGAGTATATTTTTACCCATTTTGTACCTTTTGGTAATTCATAAGAAGTTCTTTTTAATACTTTTGCCACTGCTTTTGTGACAGTTAATGTTGAAGCCCCAGGTTGCTTGAATACAGTAAGCATTAATGCCGGTTTTTTATCTAAAAGCACTGCATTATGTGTTGGTATTGGAAGATGTTTGATGTTTGCAATTTTATATAAAGGAATTTTCCCGTATTTACCTTTTATTAAAATTTTTTCTAAATCTGATGTTTTATTTGGAATAGAACTTGTTTGTATCATTATGTCCTGATGACCAAGTGTAATATATCCATCAGAGCCTATTACAATGAATTGTTTAATTGTATTGGTAATATCTTTAAGACTAATTCCATATTGATTCATAGCTTTTAAATTAGGTTGAATCCAAAAAGAATCAGGACCTTCTCCAAATAAATCTACTTTTTGTACTCCTGGAATAGATCTTAATAAAGGGATTATTTTGGTTTTAATAGCTATTTGTGCTTTAAATAATGAAGTTTTATTATTAGCTAAAATACCATAATCTGCAACTTCATTAATAGAATTTCCCATAATTTGTGCTTCTATTTTAATTCCGGCAGGTAAATCTGAATTTATCCTGCTTATAGCAGAACGTATTAACTGTAAATCTGATATATCTTTCGTGTGTTCATTAAAACGAACATCTATTTCTGCACTTCCGCTACCTATATTAGATCTTACCGTTTCTACGCCTGGTAAAGAGAGAAATTGGCTTTCTAAAGGACGAATAGACATATTTTCTATTTCCTGAGCAGTTGCTCCAGGCTGTCTGACTACAATACTTATTTGTGGAAAATCAAATTTAGGCAATACTTCTGTTGGAATTTCATGTAAAGAAAAAATTCCTAAAATAATCATTACTGTGTAAAAAAGAATCCATATAAATGGATGTCGGATACGATTAATAATAAAATTTTTCATATTAGTACCTTAATTTGGATCTTCATAATTTTTAGAAAAGTTTTCATGAAACATTTGATATACTTTTGAAACAATTATTCTATCGCCAATATTTAGATTTTTTCCTTTAATCCATGCGTAATTATTATTAGAAAACAATAAAGATACTCTTATTTTTTGGAAACCATCAGTTGTTTTTTTGAGAACCCACCATTTTCCTGCAAACATAACTAAAGATTTTTTAGGAACTGCCATTGCGTAATGGGATTTTGTTATAAATATAAATTTTCCAACTTCACCTGTAAACCAATTAGGCTTTTGTTTTACAGAATTTAAATAAACATTCCATGTTCCAGGTATATTAGGATTAGGAATAATTGCATTTACTTTTACTAAAATAGGTGAAGATGATTGTTGAGGATAAAACCATCCTTTTTGTCCTATTTTAATTTTATTCCCTTCTTCTCCATAAACTCTTACAAGTAGACGATTTTTAGTTGAAATAATTTTTAATATAGTTTCTCCTGCTTTTACATAATCTCCATTAGCAGCAAAAACATTAATGATTTTACCATTAACAGGAGAATATAATTGTTTTTGAGCCTGTAATGATTGTAATTTAATTTGTAATGTTTTCATTTTTGTTTTTGTTTTTTCAAGTTTTATTTTGTTTTCTAATAAAATTTCTTTTGAAATTAGATGTTTACGGTATTCGTTTTGTAGAATATTTAAAATTGATTGCTTAATATGAAAATTTTTTTTTGTTTGAGCTATTTCTTTTTTTAAGATTTTTTCTTTCGAAGAAATAGTAGGGCTTGTAATATTTGCAATAAATGAATTTTTATAAATGTTCTCACCTGTATTTATTTTAAAAGAAGAAATCCTTCCATTGATTGAAGAAGAAAGTTTATAAATTCTTTGTGGAATTACTTTAGCAAGTAATTGGGGCTGTGGTGGAATTTTTTTAAGGGAAACTTTTATATAAGAAGTATTTATTTTTGCTTGTGCTTGTTGAATAAATAATAAAAAAAACATAAAAGAAAGAAAATAGCGTTTCATTTGTAATCCTTAATTGTTCGTTGGTTTAATAATAATTAGTTGATATTATATTATAATTTAATTATAATTTCAATTAATTACTTAAATTTTATTAAAAAAAAGGTTTTTATTATGTATAAAGTTATTTTTTTATTATTTTTCGTTTTACAGAATTCTTATGCTTCAGTTTTAGATTTTTATCATAATGCTTTACATACTCTAAAATTAGATAAAGAGCAAATTTATCTTAATAAGACTAAAAATTTAAAAATTTCTGCATTAAAAAATGATAGATTTTTTAATATTTTATTTAGTACTTCTTTTAATAAAAGAAAAGATAAATATCTTTCAAAACCTTTTAATAAAACATATTTCAATATTCAAGATGAAATAGATATTTTTAATACAAATAAAAATAAAATTAAACTTATTTTTTTATCTGTGAAATCTAAAGATATTAAATTAGATATTCAAAAAAGAGCACTTTTTATTTCATTGATTAAGATGATTGGGGCATATCAAAAAACAAAAGCAATTTTAAATTTATATAAACAAATATTAAAAAATCAAGTATTACTTGAAAAATCTTTGCAACAATCAGTTAAAGCAGGAAATAAATCTAAATTAGAATATATTAAGTTTGCAAATGATGTTGTCTTATTGCAGTATAAAATTCAAAAAACAGAAAATATTCTTAATACAATGAAATCAACACTATCTTTATATTCTCCTAAAATACCTAAACTTTCATTTGTGCAATTAAATGCTAATTTATCTCAATTTTTAAAATATGATCCAATTTTAAAGCTTAATAAAAATGAAGCTAAAAAATATATGATAAAAGCAATTTCTTTAAAAAAATCTTGGCTTCCTAAAATGTTTGTAGGTATGCAAAAAGAATATAATAATGATCCTACAGGTAATGGAGATAGTTATACTTTTACCGTAGGTTTGAAAATGCATTTTTACGGAGGTATAAATAAAAGTGTTCAGGCTGCTGATATGGAAGCATTAAGTATAAATTCACAATATAATAGATTGCTTATTCAACAAAAAATGGAATATATAAAATATTATAATCAATATAAAACTTCTAGAAAGTCTTTATCTTTATTAAATTCTGCTGTTATGTCCGCACAAAATAATTTAACAGCTTTAAAAACAGCATATATGAAACATTATATAACATTAACTAATTATCTTCAAGCTCTTAATCTTTTAACAAATACAAAAATATTATATATTAATGCTAAATTTAATAATATCACAAGTGCATTGATACTTAATGATTTATCTACAGGAATTATTTATAAATAAAAAATTTTTCTTTCTTTCTATTTTGCTATAATTTCATAAAAAAGGAAAAATATGCAAGGTGCAATGACCGCTTTAGTTACATCGTTTAAAAACGGAAAAATAGATGAAGAGACCTATGCAAAACTGATTAAGAGACAAATAGATAATAATATTGACTGGGTTGTGCCTGTCGGAACTACAGGAGAGAGTGCAACTTTAACTCACAATGAACATAAAAAATGTATTGAAATCGCAGTTGAAGTTTGTAAAGGAAGTAATACAAAAGTTTTAGCTGGAGCTGGAAGTAATTCTACACATGAAGCTCAGGATTTGGCTAAGTTTGCCCAAAAATGCGGAGCAGATGCAATTTTGAGTGTAAGTCCTTATTACAACAAACCAAATCAAAAGGGACTTTATGAGCATTTTAAAGCTATAGCAAATTCAATTAATATTCCTGTTGTTATTTATAATGTACCAGGTAGAACTTGCAGTAATATTGAAGTTAATACAGCTGTTAAATTATTTGAAGATATAGAAAATATTGTAGCAATTAAAGAAGCAACAGGAAAAATAGAAAATGTAGTTGCCCTTATGGCTAAAAGTTCTATAAGTGTTTTAAGCGGAGATGATGCAATTAATTATCCGGTAATTGCAAGTGGTGGAAAAGGTGTTATTTCAGTAACTTCAAATCTTTTACCAAAAAAAATGGCAAAAATGGTTCATCACGCGTTAAAAGGGGAATTTTTAAAAGCAAAAAATATAAATGAAGAACTTTATGATATTAATAAAGTTTTATTTGTTGAAAGCAATCCAATTCCAATAAAATATGCAATGTATGAAGCAGGACTTTTACCAACACTTGAGTATAGACTTCCTTTAGTTGAGCCAAGTGAAGAGAGTAAAAGAAAAATAAAAGAAGTAATGAAAAAATATTTATAAGGGGATAATTTGAAAAATAAAACATTAGTAATAAGCGGTGCTACAAGAGGAATAGGAAAAGCAATAGCTAAGCGTTTTGCAAAAGAGGGTGTAAATATTGCTTTTACATATAATTCAAATGAAGAAGTGGCAAACAATTTAGCTATTGAATGGAGTGAGAAATTTGGCATTAAAGCAAAAGCCTATAAATTAAATATACTTGAACCTGAAACATATAAAGATTTATTTAAGCAAATTGATGAAGATTTTGAAAGAGTGGATTTTTTTATCTCAAATGCAATTATCAGCGGTAGAGCGGTTGTTGGGGGATTTGGTCCTTTTATGAGACTAAAACCAAGAGGACTTTGTAATATTTATACAGCAACTGTAAGTGCTTTTGTAGTAGGTGCCCAAGAGGCTTCAAAAAGAATGGAAAAAACAGGCGGTGGAGTTATAATCTCACTCAGCTCTACAGGTAATCTTGTTTATACAACAAATTACGCAGGACACGGAAGTAATAAAGCGGCAGTTGAAACAATGGTAAAATATGCAGCCTGCGAGCTTGGAAATAAAGGTATCAGAGTAAATGCAATAAGCGGAGGGCCTATTGATACTGATGCTTTAAAAGCATTTCCAAATTATGAAGAAGTAAAATCAGAAGTAGAAAAAAGAAGCCCTTTAAACAGAATGGGGATTCCAAAAGATTTAGCGGGAATTGCGTATTTTTTATGCACAGATGAGGCCGGCTGGATTACAGGTCAGACTTTTATAGTTGACGGCGGGACTACATTTGGATGTAAGGCTTAATATTGGTTATTACACCTGAGGGCAGAAAAATATATAATTATCTCAAATGGCAAAAGAGACTTAAGAATGTTCCTAATATTCTAGCCGGTATAAGAATTTTACTGGCTTTTTTGATGTATCTGTTTTTGGTAAACAGAAACATATTCCATATTCATCCATCATGGCTTGATTTTTTTGCCGCACTTATTTTTGTAATAGCATCTATTACAGATTTTTTTGACGGATATATTGCCAGAAATTTTAATGCTGTAAGTAAGTTAGGGGAAATTCTTGACCCATTGGCTGATAAAATGCTGGTTTTAGGTGCGTTTTTAGGTTTGCTTTTTCTTCACAGGGCTAATCCTTGGGCTGTTTATCTGATTTTGGTCAGAGAATTTTTTATAACAGGCCTTAGGGTTGCTATGGCGAGTGAAGGTCTTAGTGTAAAGGCTTCATTTGCCGGAAAAGTTAAAACAGTCTCTCAAATGGGGGCTATCGGGTTTTTGCTTATGAACTGGCCTTTTGCGAATATTCTTTTATGGATTGCGGTTGTGTTAACAATTTACAGCGGACTTGATTATCTGAAAGTTTATATTAAGGCACAAAATGCTTAGTGCTGTTATTATTCTATCATTTTTAATATTTTTTCATGAATTAGGCCACTTTTTAATGGCAAGATTGGTAGGTGTTAAAGTAGAAGTTTTTTCAATAGGTTTTGGTAAAAAACTAATCTGTAAAAATTTCAAAGGCACAAACTGGTGTATAAGCGCCGTGCCTCTTGGAGGTTATGTTCAAATGAAAGGTCAGGATGATTCAGACCCTCTTGCTAAATCAAATGACCCTGATTCATATAATGTAAAATCTCCATGGCAAAAGATACTGATTTTACTTGGGGGACCCGGATTTAATTTTTTATTGGCTTTTTTAATATATTTTTTTATAGCCCTGAGCGGTTGGCAGACATTGGCTCCGATTGTCGGTAAAACAATGCCAAACACTCCTGCTTTTAAAGTTTTAAAACCGGGAGATAAAATTATACAGGTTAACGGATATAAAATAAAATCGTGGAATGATATTCCTAAGATAGAAAAAAAATCAGATATTTTAAATATTATGGTTTTAAGAAACGGTAAAATTATTGATATAACCTTAAAGCCTAAAATTGTTGAAGCCAAAGATATATTCTCAGAAAAAGTAAAAAGAAAAATTATAGGAATAATTCCAAGCGGTAAAATTATAAAAGTCAGATATTCTTTAGGTGAGGCAATTCCTGTGAGTTTTGAAAAATTTAAAAATGATTCTACGCTGATTGTCAAAGGACTTGAAAAATTAGTAACCGGCTCTATCGGGCTTAAAACAATAAGCGGACCTATAGGAATAGTGGATGTAACGGCAAAAGTCGCTGATTACGGAACACAGCCTCTTTTATTGTTAATGGCGCTTCTTAGCGTAAATCTTGGCATTCTTAATTTACTTCCTATTCCCGCACTTGACGGGGGGCATATAATGTTTAATCTGTATGAAGCTTTATTTAAAAGAGAATTAAATGAGAGTGTGATGGTAAAACTGACTATTGCCGGCTGGGTATTTTTAGGGGGGCTTATGCTGCTTGGAATGTATAATGATATAACAAGACTTGTTGGAGGTTAAAATGAGATTAGATGAGTTAATACAAAAAGTAGAGGCCGCTAGGCTTAAAAGAAGCGAGCATTTAATTGTGCAGATTGTGGCCGTTACAAAATATACAGAAGATATTGAGCCTTTAAAACGATTATATAACGAAGGTCAAAGGGCATTTGGGGAAAACAGGATTCAGGTTATGGAAAAAAAAGTAGATGCCCTCAAAGATTATCCGATAGAGTGGCATTTTATAGGAAATTTGCAAAAAAATAAAATTAACAAACTTTTAAGCCTAAATCCTTTTATGATTCAATCCATAAATTCTTATGAAATAGCTGAGGCTGTTGATAAAAGGGCCAAAAAACCTGTAAGATGTCTTCTTGAAATAAATTCGGCGGGTGAAGATTCAAAACAGGGACTTGCTGTGGAGGAAGCCGTTGAGACATATCTTAAAATAAAAGAAAATCTAAATAATATAAATCTTCAAGGTGTTATGACAATAGGGGCTCACATCGATGATGAAAAAGAAATTAGAAAAAGTTTTAGATTAACATATGAAATTTTTGATAAATTAAAACCATACGGGGCAAAAATTTGCTCAATGGGAATGAGCGGGGATTTTGAAATTGCAATTCAAGAGGGCAGTAATATGATAAGAGTCGGTAGCGCTTTACTTAATTCTTATTTATAAAGGCAGAATTTGGAATACAGATATATAGGAAAAAGCGGACTTAGAGTCAGTGTCTTGTGTCTAGGGACAATGACTTTTGGAAGCACAACTGATAAAAAAGAGGCTTTTAAAATATTAGATAAAGCATATGAAAAAGGAATTAATTTTTATGATACGGCCGAGCTTTATCCAGTTCCTCCTGAAGCTAAATATGCAGGTTTTACGGAAGAGATAGTAGGTGAATGGCTAAAAACAAAGCCAAGAGAGAGCATAATTTTAGCAAGTAAAGTAGCAGGGGCTGCGAGCGGATGGTATGTTCCGCCTGTTAGATACGGTCTTACGGCAATGGACAGGTTTCATATCAAAAGAGCTATTGAAGGAAGTCTTAAAAGATTAAAAACAGATTATATTGATTTGTATCAGCAGCATTGGCCAGATACCATAGTGCCTGTTGAAGAGACAATGAGGGCTTTTGATGAGTTAGTGAGAGAAGGAAAAGTGAGATATTTAGGTACTTCAAATGACACTGCATACGGACTTACAAAAGCAAATACGGTAGCTAAATATGAAAATTTAGCAAGATTTGAATCTATTCAAAATAATTTCAGTCTTCTTAATCCAAGATTTTTTGATGAGCTTGAGTATGTATGTAAAAAAGAAAATATTTCACTTCTTCCATACTCTCCTATAGCCGGCGGAATTTTAAGCGGGAAATACAATACTTCAAATCCTCCACTTGATGCCAGATTTATATTTTATATGAATTACCCAAACAAAAGAGTTAAAAATCACGCAAAAAGATTTTATAATGAAAAAACTCTAAAAGCCACCGAAAAATTTTTAGAAATTGCCAAAAAATATAACATTCATCCTGTAACTTTAGCGGTTGCTTATTCAAAACATTTCTCTTTTGTTGCTTCTACAATTATTGGAGCTAGAAAATTAGAGCAGCTAGAATCTTCTTTAGAAGCCGCAGATATTAAATTAAACAGGGAAATTTTAAAGGATATCAAAAAACTTCAAAATGAAATTTTATATCCTATGGGGTAGGAAAAATTAAAGATAAATTTTCTCCCTCATTTCTACTATATGAACAGGTTTGTTTAGTTTTTCTTCTGTTACTTTTTTAAGCACTAATTGTTTATCATATTCTCCGTGTATTAAAAAAATTCTGTTTAATTCTTTAAATTCACTCATCCATTCAAGCAGTTCGTTTTGTCCGGCATGTGCTGAAAATCCGTTTATTGTATGAATTTTTGCTTTAATGGCTATTTCTTCATGATAAATTCTTATATATCTGGCACCTTCAATTATTTTTCTTCCAAGTGTTCCTTCTGCCTGATAACCTACAAAAAGAATACTGTTTTTATGATTCCAGATATTGTGTTTAAAGTGGTGTAAAATTCTACCACCGTTACACATTCCGCTACCTGCAATAATTACAGCGCCTCTTGTAATAGAATTTATTTTTTTTGATTCTTCTACATCTTTTACAAGTCTTAATTGAGGGAATTCAAACGGGTGATTATTATATTTTTGGCAGTTTTTTCTTAAGAAATGATCCCATTTTTTATAAACATTGGTAACTTTACTTGCCATTGGAGAATCAAGAAATACTTTTGCATCTTTTGGAAGAGATTTTTCTTCACTCATCTCTTTTAAAATACAAAGAAGCTGTTGGGCTCTTTCTATTGCAAATGAAGGTATAACAACATTTCCTCCGTTAATTAATGTGTCTACAATTACTTTTTTAAATTCAACTTTACTCTTTTCAAAGCTTTTATGATTTCTATCCCCGTAAGTTGATTCTATAAAAAGAGCATCTGTGTATGTAGGCTTTTTGACTTCAGGTAAAATATTATTGTCTTTATTCCCCAAGTCTCCACTAAAAACAACTCTTTTTGTTATTCCAAATTCTTTATAATCAATTTCTACAAAAGCGCTTCCAAGAATATGCCCGGCATCTTTAAATGTAGCTTTTATGTCTTTTGTGATTTTCACTGGTTTTTTATATTCAATGAAATTTTTTTTCATTTTTTTAAACATTGCTTTTACATCGTCTTTTGTATAAAGTGGTTTTTTTATAAGATTTTCTTTTCCTACTCTTTGAGCTTTTTTATATTTTGTTTCATACTCTTCTTCTTGCAGTTTTCCACTGTCCATTAAAACAACTTTTGCTATATCAAATGTAATAGGGTGGGCATAAATTTTACCTTTGAATCCCAATTTATAAAGTAAGGGAAGCCTTCCCACATGGTCTAAGTGGCCGTGTGTTAAAATAACAGCATCTATTTTTTTTGCATCAAAAGTAAAAGGTTCGTCATTCATATGTTCGTTTTTACCTTGAAACATACCACAGTCTATCAATATTTTACTTTTTTCTGTAACAAGAAGGTGAGCCGAACCGGTAACGACTTTTGCCGCTCCGTGGCTTTGTTCATAAGTTTGTTTTTTATCAGCCATTTTTTTTCTCCATTTCGGCTATGTCTTTTATAATTTTTAAAACACTGTCAGGATTTAGACTCATACTTTCAATTCCAATTTTAACTAAAAATTCAGCAAATTCAGGATAGTCACTTGGTGCCTGTCCGCAAAGTCCATTATATTTGCCGTTTCTTTTAGCACCTTCAATAGCCATTTTTACCATTGTTTTAACACCTTCGTCTCTTTCATCATAATCAAATGCAACTATTTGAGAATCTCTGTCTACTCCAAGAGTTAGCTGAGTTAAATCGTTTGTTCCGATACTTATACCGTCATAAATTTCAAGAAATTTATCTATTTGGATAACATTATTTGGAATTTCACACATTACATAAGTGGTTATATCAAGCCCAAATTCTTTCATAGTCTCTTTAACTCTTTTTCCTTCTTCAACTCTTCTACAAAACGGAATCATTAAAACTATGTTATCAAATCCCATCTCTTCAATTGCTCTTTTCATTGCAAGACATTCAAGTTCAAATCCATCTTTATAATTTGGATGGGAGTATCTAGCAGCTCCTCTAAATCCAATCATTGGATTATCTTCAATAGGTTCAAAATGTCTTCCGCCAAGTAAATTTGCATATTCATTTGATTTAAAATCACTCATTCTAACGATACATTTTTTAGGATATACGCTTGCGGCAATAGTTGCAACACCTTCGCTTAATGTTTTAATAAAGAAATCTTTTGCATCTCCGTTAAATGGGAAAGCCAGTTCATCAATTAGAGCTTTTTCTGTTTCACTTAGAAGTTCTGGATGTCTAATTGCCATTGGATGGGCTTTGATGTAGTTATTGATAATAAATTCCATTCTAGCTAGACCTATTCCATCAACCGGAAGTTTTGCCAGTGAGAAAGCTAATTCAGGATTACCTAAATTCATCATAATTTTTGTTTTAGGTCTTGGTAATTTTGAAATATCCACATCTTCAACTTCATATTTTAAAATACCTTCATAAATTTTACCAATTTCACCCTCAGCACAGCTTACAGTAACTTCCTCATTATCGTGTAATTTTTTCATAGCATCAGTCGCTCCAACCACTGCTGGTTTTCCAAGCTCTCTACTAACTATTGCCGCATGGCAGGTTCTACCACCGGTTTCTGTAATAATAGCACTTGCTATTTTCATTACAGGTTCCCAGTCCGGACTTGTGGTATGAGCTACTAAAACATCGCCAACATTGAATTTATCGGCTTCTGCCATAGAGCGAAGAACTGTAACTTTTCCTACTCCTATTTTTTCACCCACCGCATTTCCTGTAAGAAGAATTTTTCCTTTTTCTGTAAGTCTGTATATTTCAAACTGTGTGGCTTTTTCTTGTGAATGCACAGTCTCAGGTCTTGCTTGAACCATATAAAGTTTTCCGTCAACTCCGTCTTTTGCCCATTCCATATCCATTGGTGTATAATGATTTTTTACCTTAGAATAGTGATCTTCTATTTTCATAGCCCAATCGGCAAGTTGTAATGCTTCCTCATCGGTTATTGCGAATTTCATTTTTTTATCAATTGGAGTAGGGATGTTTTTTGTCCATTGTTTAGCCAAGTTTGCTGTTTGAAGAGTTTGGCTAAAAACCATCATTTTATCTTTATTTCCAAGACTTCTTTTTAAAATAGCTTTAAAACCTTTTTTGTATGTCGGTTTATGGATAAAAAATGAATCAGGATTAATTGTTCCTTGGACAACATTTTCTCCAAGTCCAAAAGCTGCATTGATAAATACAACATCTCTAAATCCTGTTTCGGTGTCAATACTAAACATAACACCGCTGCTGCCAAGGTCGCTTCTTACCATTTTCATAATAACAGCAGATAAGTAAACTTTCATAGGGTCAAAATTATGAACATATTTATAGTTGATACTTCTATTTGTAAAATTACTTGCTAAACACATTTTATATGCCCAGATTAAATGATCGTCACCTTGAATGTTTAAATAAGTTTCATTTTGTCCGGCAAATGATGCTGTTGGAGAATCTTCTGCTGTTGCTGAACTTCTAACAGCAACAGAAACATCTTCTCCATACTCTTTTTTAAGTTCATTGTATCCATTTAGAATCTCTTTTTTCAAATCTTCCGGAACAACTCCATTCATAATCATATCTCTGGCTTCTTTTCCTACTTTTTGAAGTAAATCAATATTATCCGGATTGAAATTTTCAAATAATTTTGCCAAAGGTTCATTTAATTTGTTATATTCAAGATAATATCTGTAAGCTGTAGCTGTTACAGCAAATCCGTTTGGAACATTTACTCCAAGAGGTGTTAAATGATTGTACATTTCACCTAAAGATGCGTTTTTACCTCCAACTTCGGCTGTGTCTTTAATTCCTATTTCTTTAAACCATTTAATATTTGCACTCATTTTAAACTCCTTTTTTTTATTTAATTTTTTAAAATTTCAAGTGCTTCTTCAACACTTTTATTTTCACTTGTAATAGCATAAATAGCATTTGCCATTTTTATAGCTTCATTTAATTCTCTTTGGTGTATGTTTCTACCAGTTCCGTTTCCTCTGGAACCTCCTATATGAATTTGTTCATAAAGTTCTGTTAAAAAAGATTTTTCATCTATTTTTTTACCGCCTTCACATAAAACTCCTGTATTTCCGGCAGCCTCTACGGCTTCTTTTAAAAGCTCAGGTTTAAATTTATTATTTTCATATGGAACTTTTACTTTTGCAAAATCAGCCCCAAGACAGGTAGCAACACCCGCAGCTCCCGCTATTAAATGGGCATCGTGTTCGTCTTTAATGAATTTTCCTTTTGGATACATCCAAAGAACCGCTATCATTCCTTCTTTATGGGCTTTATGCACAATCTCGGCGGCTTCTCTAAGCATACTATGCTCGTGTTCACTTCCAAGATAAACCGTATAACCAACCCCTACGATATTTATTCCGCTGTAATTTTTAAATTCAATTACATCATCAACGTCAAACCAGTTTTGAGAGTAGGGGTCTTTTTCATCGTATGGAATGATGTTTGTTTTTGAATTTAATTTTACAAGATATGGGATTTCAGGATATTCATTTGCAAATCTTGTAATAAGTCCCATTTGAGTGGCAAAAACACCTATTTTTGCCTTGCTTGCTATTTCAAAAAGATGTCTTGGATTTGCATCATCTTTTGCAACTTCTTTGCCGTAAAAATCATTGTTTAAATGTTCTACCTTTTGGTCACCTGCAAAAAGCATAAGTCTGCCTGTACCGTTTGTAAGTCTATCCATTAATTTTAAAAATTTTCTCCTTTTTCCAGGCATTACGTCTGCCGGTAAATATTTTTCTAACATAATTAACTCCTTTTTTGTTTTTTAGATAAATCCTAAAGCAATGGTGAGAACTCCGGAAACAAAAAGCCATAAAATAGCACTTAGTGTCTCTTTTTTACCGAATATATAAGCATAAAGTGCTTTTAAAATGTTATTGCTTCCTGTTGCTATGAAAATTGCCGCTGCAATTTCATTTAAACTGATATGAATTTTGCCCATTAATAAAGATAAAATAAAAGGATCTATATCACTAACTCCTGCTATAAAAGCAAAAATTTTAAGACCGCTTACTCCATAATGTGCTGTTATAAATTTGGTTAAAACCATCATTAAAACAAACAGTCCCGCAAAAATAAAAGCTGTTGTAAGTTCAAGAGGGTTTTGGTCTTTTATTTGTGTGGTTGTTTCTTTTTGTTTGCGGTAATAAATAAAAGAAATCCCAATCATTAAAACAGCTAATATTAAATAAGGAATTATTATTATTTTTCCAACTTCTGTGCTAAAAATAAATGTAACAACAATAAGTCTTAAATACATCATAGCCGTAGCTATAATAATTCCTGCATTTACTATCTCTTTTGGTGCAGTGGATATTTTTTTGGCTAAAACAACCGTTGTAGCAGTTGATGAATAAAGTCCTCCAAAAATTCCTGTTAGCAAATAACCTTTATTTTTAAAAATAAATTTACTAAAAATATAACTGATATATGAAATAGCAGAAATTATTACAACAGCCAGCCATATTTTAAAAGCTGAAATATCAAGATATTTAATAGGTGTTTTTGGAAGAAGAGGTAAAATAACCATACTTAAAAGCAAAAATTTACTAAATGTTTCTATCTCTTTTATATCTATTTGTTGGGTTAGTTTATGAATGGTATATTTTGAATTTAGGATAAATACTATTAATACAAAAACAAGTGCCACTATCCAGTAACTGTAAATAACAGAAATAGGACCGTAAGAATAGACAATTCCACCTACTAAATACATTAAAATAGATGTTTTTTTGTTTTGAAGTCGAAAATAATAAAATATCAAAAATAGTAAACTAAATCCAAAAAATCCAAAAATATAAATCCAAATAGATATTTTATAAAATAAAAAGCCAAGAAGGCTTAGGAAAGTGTAGGTTCTTGTAGAACCTATAAGAATAGAATCCTCTGGTTTGAATTGTTCTTTATAATTTTTAACTTCTAAACCGCTTAAAAATCCAAAAGCTACGGTTATAAGTAATAAAATCAGTTCCTTATCTATCATATTACATCAATCCCTTCTTTTTTTCTGTAATATTTAACAACTGCTCTTTTTACAACATCGTTAAATACAAACCATACAACTGTATAAACAAATAAGAATATACCCCATTTCCAGCCAATAGGAGTAATTAATCCAAATCCATATACACCTAAAACAAGTCCAAGGAATGCTGTTCCTAAAAGTGCTGCTAATAATGTCTTACTAGGCCAAGGTTTTTTGAAAAACCAGTCAGTAGTTCTTGTATTGAATATTGTCCAGTGTCCTGCCATTACAAGTTTTGTAAAGAAAGCACTTTGAACAAATGCAAGCCATGTTTTATAATCGTGAATATCAACCCATTTTGGAATTAAAGGAGTAAATGGATTTACAGGATGATGATATACATAAGCCATTACAATATAAAATATTGTAAATGAACTTAAAACCCCTGCAACACCAAGCCAGGTTGATAACACCAGCATCTCTTTCATATCCCATCTGACCGGTTTTTTTGCTATTTTTGTTTTATCATATGCGATTGATATAATAGGAATATCATTAAGTAATGCTAAAAGAATAATCATTAAAGCTGTTAACGGATAAAAATTAAAAATAACAATTGCCAAAGTCATAAATAAAATAAGTCTGATAGTTTCTGCAATTCTGTAAATTGTATAACTTTTCATTCTTTCAAATGTGATTCTGGCTTCTTTTATAGCGTCAACTATTACTCTAAGTCCAGGTGCCATAAGAATAATATCAGCTGCCGCTCTTGCCGCATCAGTTGCCCCGCTTACTGCTATACCTGTATCTGCTTTACGTAGAGCCGGGGCATCATTTACACCATCACCTGTCATACCTACAATATGGTCTGCTTTTTGAAGTTCATCAACGATAAAATATTTATCTTCCGGAAATACTTCGGCAAATCCGTTTGCCTGTTCTATAATTTTTACTATTTCGCTTTCGTGTCTTTTTACAACACCTCTTTTTAGTTTTTTGCCTATTTCATCCTGAACTATTTTTACAATGGTGTTTGTTTTTTTCTTAATATCTTCATCGCTTAGATTCATAGTTTTCAATAAAGCTTCGCTTATAACCTCTGCTAAAACAATATATTCATCATAAGTTTCATTTTTAAGCTCTTTTATTGAATATATATTTTGTCCTATTCCAAGAATTTTTGAAATATATTTTGCAACGGCTACATTGTCACCTGTAACCATTTTAACTTCAACGCCTTTATCGTGAGCTTCACTGATAGCCTGTTTTGAATCAACTCTAGGCGGGTCAAAGAGTGGAATAATTCCAAGAAATGTGAATTTGTCTTCACCCTCTTTTTTGAAAGCTACTCCTAAAGCTCTAAAGCCATCTTGGGCAAATTCTTCTACTTTTTTATAAATGGTTTCTTTTTCTTCATCTGTTAAATTTGACATTTCAATAATTACCTGAGGAGCACCTTTTGTAGCAACTATTTTTTCTCCGTTTATTTCTACATAAGCTTCTGTTCTTTTGATTACCGGGTCAAAAGGAACAAATTTATCAAGTTTAAACTGAGAAATCTTTAGGTTGTTTTTATCTGCCCATTCAAAAATCGGTTTTTCAATAGGGTCGTTATTTTCTTTTTTTGAAGCAATGATTGCATAAGTAAACAAATCTTCCGGTTTGCTCTCAAATGTAAAAGGTTCACCCACAGTCATTTTGTTTTGTGTAAGTGTTCCTGTTTTGTCTGAACATAGAATATCCATTCCCGCTAACTCTTCCATTGCTGCAAGTCTACTTACAATAGCTTGTTTTTTAGCTAGATTTAATGCACCTACTGCCATTACAACAGTTAATACTGTAGGAAGTGCAACAGGAATTGCCGCAACAGTTAAAATAAGTGAGAATTCTAAAAGTTCAAATATATTTTCGTGTCTTTTTACCCCGTAAAAAATTATAATAGCAACTAAAACAACAGTAACAAGAATTAAGAAGTTACCTACATCAATAACCATTTGTTGGAAATGACTTCTTTGGTTTTTTTCTGCTTTTGCAACAAGTTTAACGGTTGTTCCAAAATATGTATTAAGTCCTGTTCCTACCGCAATACCAAGCATTTCACCTTGTTTTACTATTGAATTTGAATAGACTATATCTTCTGGTTTTTTAGTTACTGGCAAACTTTCCCCCGTAAGGGCTGACTGGTCAATTGATAGGAAATCTCCACCGCCTATTAGTTTCATATCGGCTGGAATAATATCTCCGATTTTTATTTTTACAATGTCTCCCGGGACTATTTCTTTTGCTAAGATTTCAACCCATTTGCCATCTCTTAATACCAAGGCTTTTTTGGCAAGTTTTTCTTTTAGGGCATCTATTGCGTTTAGGGCTTTGTGTTCTTGATAAAAATCAAGCCCTGCATTTACAAGAAGCATTATCATAATAATTGTAAAATCTTCCCAGTGTCTTACTATTGCACTAAGAATCGCCGCAACTTCAATCATCCATGGAATAGGTCCCCAAAATCTTCTAAAAATCCTGTGCCACAAAGGTTCTTTGTATTCAGGAATTTCATTATATCCATACTTTTTTAGTCTCTCTTTAGCCTCTTCAGTGTTTAAACCTTTGTTTATATCGGTTTGAAATTCAGTGGCAACTTTTGAAGAGGGGATTTTTGCATAATCTTCTGTTTTCATTTAACCCTCCTTATTACTCTGTCTATTACTTCACTGTATGTCGGATGAGGAAAAACAGTTTTTTCCATTGTAGCAATATCCATTTCACCGGACAAGGCAGTTGCAAAAATACTTATAAGCTCTTCTGCATTTGGAGCTAGTATTTTAGCTCCTTTTAAGAAATCTTCCTCATCAACATATATAATAACAGTTCCTCTATCATCATCAAGCATACTTCTTGAAATTCCTAAATGAGAAATAGGGAAGCTGTAAGAATTTTGGGTTGTAATTCCTACACTAGCATAACTTAAAGGCATTGTATAGATGAATTTTGGAATATTATCTAAATTTAAAACTTCTTTTTTACCCAAAATTTGATTAGCCACATTTAGAGCCTGGGCTCTTGCCGCGTGGGCTAACATTAGTTTGCCGTTACAGTCTCCTATTGCATAAACACCGCTTAAAGAGGTTTCAAAATATTCATTTGTATCAATAGCTCTTGAGATTTTTATTTTGTCTGTTTTGATGACACTTGTGTTTGCAACTCTTCCTGTTGCTACAAGCAGATATTCGCTCTCTAATTCTCCGTTATTTGTTGTGATATGTACTTTATTGTTTTTAGTAACGGCTTTTTGAATAGATGTGTTAGGGAGTAAATTTACTCCTAAATCTTTAAGGTCTTTTTCAATAGTTAGCATAATGTCATTATTCATTTTTTTTGAAATATGCTCGTGTCTAAAGATTAAATTGACTTTAGTTCCGGCGCTTGCAAAAAGTCCCGCCATTTCAAGGCCTATAGCACCGCTTCCATAAATTGTAAGTTCTTTTGGAGGGTTTAGAGTTAGGGCTTCTTTTGAAGTTATAATTCTTTTTCTATCCACTTCTATTCCCTCAGGAATTCTAGGGCTTGCACCTGTTCCTATTATTATATTTTTTGCATTTAATATTTTGTCATTTACTTTAACACCTTCATCAACTACAAATCCTTCACCTTCAATTACTTCAATACCGTTTGTCTTACATTGGGCTATAATACCTTTTCTATTATTTTCAAGATTTTTAGCCGTTTTTTTGTGAAGTTTGTCAAAATCAATTACAGCTTTTGTTTTAAATACATCTTCGCTTGATTCTACAACTGTTTTGGCTCTATGTAAAAGATTTTTAGATGGAATACATCCTTCATTAAGACAAGTTCCTCCTAAGTGATTTAAATCTTTTTCTATTAAAGCAACTTTTAGTCCGCTTTTAGCTAAAACAACGGCGGCTGGATAATTTAAACCACCTCCTATACAAATTACATCATACATTTTTTATCTCCTTTTTAAAATTATTAATAAATTTAGCACCTTCAACTCCGTTTAAAATTCTATGGTCTAGGGTAAATGTTACTTTTATTTTTCCCTGAGTTAAACTTCCAAATGCCGCAATTCCGGCATCTTTATCGTTAATTAAAGCATTAAATCTTTCTATATTAAACATTCCAAGATTGCTTATTCCAAAAGTAGAACCGCTTAAATCTTCAATACTTAATCTTTTTGTTTTTATTGTCTTTAGCCATTCGTTTATTTCTTCAAGATTTTTTTCTTCGGCATTTTTGATAACGCACATATAAAGCCCCTCATCGCGAGATACCGCAATAGAGATATTAGAAGCCGGGTAGGTTAAAATTATATCATCTTTAATAATGCTTCTTGTTAACGGACTTTCCTGCATTGCATTAGCCAAGGCTTTAATTAAAAGAGCTGTTAATTTAATGCCTTCTTTTTTAGTAACTTCTATTTCATCAAAAATAAAATAAGTAGGTTTAGTTATTGCATTTTCAACAGTTTTGATAACAGCTTTTTGATTTGGTGTTAGGGGAGTTATTTTTGGAATATTATTTTCTTTTATATACTCTAAAACTTCAATTTTAGTAATTTTATGGTCTAATTTAAATTCATTTTCATCGATTTTGTACTCTTTAAGAAGTTTTAGAGCAGCTGGAGTGAAATATCTTTTTAAAATAAACTCATTTATATCTTCTTCGTGTGCAGGGATTGGAAGAGAGCCGTTTTTTTGTAGTTTTTCTATATCGATATTATATTCTCCGGCTAACTTTTTAGCCGCAGGGGAAGCGGAACCCTTTGGAAGAGTGGATGGGATGAGGGGTTTATGAGTGGATGGGTGGAAGATTGGATGGGTTGATGGGCTTTGAGTGTTGAGTGTTGAGTTTTGAGTTTTTATTTCAGCACTTTCTTTTTTGTTTCTTTCATTGGAATCTGAAATTTGTTCCTTAGAACTTTCTTTTTCACTTTTAATTTTCTTAGCTTCTGTGTCAATTATTGCTATAACAGATTTAACAGGAACTTCATCGCTTTCTTTAACAAGCAGTTTTTTTACAATTCCGCTTTTAAAAGTTTGAATATCCATTGTGGCTTTGTCACTCTCAACTTCGGCTATTTTATCCCCTTCATTTACATATTGCCCCTCACTTACATACCATTTAACAAGTTTTCCTTTATCCATTGTATCGGATAAAACGGGCATTACGACTTTATATTCCATTTTGAGCCTTCCAATCTAAAATTTTAGAAACTATTTTATCCGGTGTTGGAATGGTTGAGAGTTCTAGTTTTCTGTTATATGGAATAGGGACATCCTCTCCTGCAATTCTTAAAACTGGTGCATCTAAATCATAAAAACAATTTTCCATAATTTGAGAGACTACTTCCGCTCCCATTCCACCGGTTTTGTGGTCTTCTTCGACTATTACACATTTTTTTGTTTTTTTAATGGATTTAGCAATAGTTTCAATATCAAGAGGTCTAAGTGAATTTAAGTCTATAATTTCAGCATCAATCCCGGCTTTGCTTAGTTCTTTTTCGGCTTCAAGAACATCGTATCTCATTTTTAGATAAGTAATAATTGTTAAATCTTTTCCCTCTTTTACAACTTCTGCTTTGAATGGGTCAAAATTTTCAATTTCTTTAAATTCCATCTCCATTGGATAAAGCAGTTCGTGTTCTAAGAAAATTACAGGGTCGTTTGATTTTATAGCCCATTTTAAAGCGTGATAAGCATAAGTGGCATTACTTGCACTAAGAACAATAAGACCCGGAGTTGAGGTAAATAAATTTTCATAACTTTCGCTGTGTTGTGCCGCAAGCTGTCTTGAAACACCTCCTGGCATTCTTACAACAAGAGGCATTGTTATTTTCCCGCCGCTCATATATCGTAATTTTGCCGCGTGGTTTATAACAGGGTCCATTGCTAAAAGAGAAAAATTTTCTGTCATAATTTCAGCTATGGGTCTAAGCCCGGCAATAGCCATTCCTACGGAATTTCCTACGATACTAAGTTCTGCTATTGGTGTATCAATTACTCTTTTTTCCCCGTATTTACTAAAAAGGCCTTCACTTACCCTGTAACTTCCGCCGTATCTTCCTACATCTTCACCTAAAATAATTACACTTTCATCTTCAGCCATACATTCATCTATGGCTTTGTTTAACGCCTCACGATATAGCATTTTCACACTCCTTACAAAATACATCTTCAAATGCTTCTTCAATTTCAGGTTCCGGAGAATTTTTAGCAAATTCCACTGCTTCGTTTATTACTGCTTCAACTTTTGCATCAAGAGCATTAAAGTATTTTTCATCAACTAATCCGCTTTCAATAGCTTTTTTCTTTAAATTTTTAATAGGGTCTTTTCTTTTAAAATTTTCAAGTTCTTCTTCGCTTCTGTATTTTCCTGCATCACTCATAGAATGACCTTCATATCTGTATGTTTTTGCTTCTACAAATACAGGGCCAAGTCCGTTTTCTATAATCTCTTTTGCTTTAGTTACAGTATTGTAAACATCGCAAACATCCATTCCGTCACATGTGAAAGTTGGCATATAATTTCTGGCTTTTTCTTTTAAATCTGTAAAAGGACATACCCAAGATATGTTAGTTCCTATTGCGTAGTAGTTATTTTCTGCAAAAAACATCAAAGGAAGTTTCCATGCACTAGCTATATTAATGCTTTCAAAAAAAGCTCCCGCATTACTTGCCCCGTCTCCAAAAATTGCAAAAACACCAGCTTTTTCATTTTGAAGTTTTCTGGCATACGCACATCCAACAGCCATTGGCAGATGACCGGCGACTATAGCGTCTCCTCCATAAAAACTGAGTTTTGGTTCAAAA
>JALUWM010000140.1 GCA_027019465.1 Campylobacterales bacterium | reverse complement strand
TAAACTGGGTAAAACCTGTTAAAAAATAAGAAGGAGGAATTGAAGAATTATAAAAATTACCATATGCTCCCTCAAAAATTTCACTTATTTTTAAATTTAAAAATCTATTTTTAGTTCTAAAATTTACTCCTACAGGCAAAAGAAAAGTATTTATGAAATATTTTTTATGGTTTTCATTAAAATAATTATAAAAATTATAATCCAGTGAACTTAAAATATTTTTATGCTTGTTTTCAAAAATATGATAATTTATCTGAGGAATTAACTGAATTGTATTTTTATTTGAAAGTAAAGAAGTATTAATAAAATATTTATTATAAATTCCCAAAACAGAAGAATTAAAATTATTTATATAATTTATTTTTGATGTAATTATTTTATCTGTCAGATAACTTGTATTAAATGTATAATTAGAAGGATTTAAATAAAAATAACTTACATCGTTTGCATACTTTATATCCATATAAAGTTTATCTTTTGCAAATATCTTATTTCTGTTATATAAAAATTCATATCCAAAATGCTCTTTATGTGCCAAAGCATTTTGTTTAAAATATGAATTTTTGTCATAAAAAATCCCGGCTTTAAACTCTCCGTTAGAATTAGGAGAATCCACAAATCTAAAAGTTGAATATATTCCTTTTCCTCTTAAGGTTCTTATTGTAGGAGTTAATTCTAAATCTGTCCTAATGGAAGTTGCAAAATAAACAGGCTGAGAATACAAAAACCCTTCATCAGCTGAAAATCCTATATAAGGTCTTAAAAGCCCGCTTCTTCTTGTTTTATCAAGTGATTTAAAATAAAATGGAAAATAAAAAACAGGTGTATTATGAATATAAAGAGTTAAATTATAAAGTTTTATATATTTTGTTTTTTTGTTAAAACTTCCATGAGTTGCTTTAATATACCAATCAGGTTTATTTGAACAGCAACTACTAAATTTTGTATCATAAAAATATACTAAATTTTGATTATAAATAGTAGATTTTTTATTTTTAAACCAAATACCAAGATTATTATCATATAAAAAAGCGTTTTTTATTAAAATTTTATTTTTTGATTTTACGGTAACTTTATCACTTCTTACAACCTCATCTTTATAAAAGACAACAACATCTCCACTAAAAACTGCCGTTTTATCATTTTTTACAACAGCTTTTTTAGCCTGAATATAAAAATCTTTATAAATCATATAAGGCTTTGTAAGATACATAATTCTATTTTTTTCAACAGCTTTTAGGGCATATATTTTTACTTCGGAAAAAGCAAACGAAAAAAGAAATAAGAATAAAAGACTAATCCTCAACAATTACACATCTCCCTATTATATCATGAAGAGCTCTATTATAAGGATCAAAAAAAGCAACCATCATTCCTGCATAAAAAAACATCTCATCAAAATTTCTAAAAACACTTCTTATAAAAGCAAACCACCAATTAGGTTTATCAAGAGTTTTTATATCTATAATTCTTATTTTGGTAATCATTTTTCCTATAGTTTTACCATAAAGTGCTACAAATATCCAATGATAAAGAGTATATGCAATTAAAATATAAATAAAAACTTTATCTGTAATAATCATAATCTGCTCAAATGTTTTAGCCTCACTAAAAGCATCAAAAAAAGAGACTATAACCAAAAAAGAGACTAAAAAATCATCTATAAACATAGATATTGCCCTTTTTGTAATACTAGCAACTTTGAGATTTTCCCTATCAAGCCTGTTTGCTAAATCCTGCATTTATTTCCTTTTTATTCTTAACTCATTCACACATTCGCACATTTACTATTTTATAGCCTGATAAGCAATATCTTTTCTATATTTTTTACCTTTAAAATGCACTTTATCTACAATATTATAAGCTTCATCTCTGGCTTTTCTTACATTTTCACCAAATCCGACACAAACCAAAACCCTACCACCAGTAGCCATTAATTTTCCATCAATCTTTTTAACCCCTGCATATGAGATATATCCATTGCAATCATTTAAATGATCCACTGTTATTTCAGCAGGAGTTGAACTTGAATATGGATAATTTTCACTGGCACACACAATCCCTACTGCTGTTAAATTTTTTATTTTTACATCAATTTTATCAAGTTCTTTTGTAGCTCCGTAATAAAACATATCATAAAGAGAACTATCTATTAAAGGCATAAGCTCTTCACACTCAGGGTCTCCAAATCTTACATTATATTCCAAAACATAAGGCTCGTTATCCACAATCATAAGTCCTATAAAAAGCACACCTTCAAAAGGATTTCCTTCTTTTTGCATACCTTTAAGGGTTGGCTTAATAACCCTTTCTTTTACTTTTTCATATATTTCAGCTGTGGCAAGAGGAGTTGGTGCATATGCTCCCATTCCACCTGTATTTGGTCCTTTATCCCCGTCTAATAATCTTTTATGGTCTTGAGCTGCTGGAAGTAAAACAAAATCTTTTCCATCACAAATAGCAAACATACTAAGCTCATATCCGTCCAAAAACTCTTCCACAATCACTTTTTTACCGGCATCGCCAAAAGATTTACCGCTTAGCATATCACTTGCGGCTTTTTTAGCTTCTTCTTTACTTAAAGCGATAATAACCCCTTTTCCGGCACAAAGCCCGTCGGCTTTTACAACAATAGGGGTTTTTAGCATACTCTCAATAAATTCAAAAGCCTCTTTTTTATCTTCTGTTTGTATATATTTTGCTGTTGGAATATTATATTTCTTTAAAAAGTTTTTCATATAAACTTTGCTGCCCTCAAGTCTTGCCGCTGCTGCACTTGGTCCAAAAACAGTAAGATTATGAGATTTAAAAATATCCACAATTCCATTAACCAACGGGTCTTCAGGACCTACTATTGTTAAATCTATTTGATTTTCTTTTGCAAAATTAGCCAACTCTTCAAAATCTTTTATATCAATATTTGTAGCGAATTTATCTGTAGCTCCGTTTCCAGGTGCATAAAAAATCTCAGCTTCATCTTTTAAAAAATATCCTATTGAATATTCTCTTCCACCACTCCCAACTATCAAAACTTTTTTCATAAAAATCCCTTTTTTTAAGAAATTATAACAAATTATTTATGTAGATTTTGACCTGTAAGCAATTCAAAAATCCAAGGCCATATAATAATCAAAATGAAAACAACAGCAATAATCACATAAGAAATTTTAGGCTTTGCTTTTTTTTGCATACATTCCATATCAGGGTTATATTCCCCACAACTGTCTATATCTTTATTAAATTTATTAAGATACAAAAAGTAATAACAAAAGCCACTAAGAAGAGAATTTGTTAAAATCATACTGCCTAATACCAAAATAGGATAAAGTTTCGCATAAGCCATCAAATATCCTATCATTAAAGAAAATATTAAAACACCAAAGGCCTCAACAATCATTCTTCTGTAAAGAAGATAAAACCACCCAAACAAAAAAGCCCATAAATTAAACCCAGGTTTACATTTTCCTAGTCCGTCATCATTCATAATTTCTTCAAAATTTTCATAATCTTTCTGGCTTAAATTATAATAACTGTTTTTCAAAATTTTTAAATAATCATTTTTTTTCATATTTTTCCTTTAATAAATGTTTGATAATAATCCCAAATGGCAAGAGCCAAAAACCCAACAACAGGGGAAAGCAATATTGCAATAATTCCAAAAATCCACAAATTATACCCAAGTCTATAAGCAAAATAAGCTACAATTGTAGCAAGCATTATATAATTTATTAAAAACCAAATCCCCATATCAACTCTTTTTGGTAAAATTATATTAAAAAAAGGCTACAAATGAGAATTAAAGTCCCAAAAAGTTTTGATTTAAATATAAAAAACTCCGAAAGCGTTTCAAGAATAGCCAAATCTGCAAAAAACGGAGGTGTTGGATATGCTTTAATGATTCCTTCTATCAAACCAATTTATGACAAACTCCACTTAGCTTATAACCTAAAAAGGGCAAATGAAGAAAATTTTCCTCTTCTTATAGCCGTTGAAGGAATATATGAAAACAGATTAAGCGATATTTCTATACTTAAACAAAAAGGTGCAAGTGCAATTTATATAAACAGTGATGAAGATATGAATTTAATAAAAAGAATTTTTGAATATGGCTCATTTTTAGATATTCCTATTTTTGTAAATGCAAATAATAAAGCCCTATCAACAGGAGTAATAAACGAATCTGAAAATGCATATAAAATGGGTTTAAGCTCTATTGAAAATTATGCGGAAAGCATAGAAGTTGCAAAAATTTTAGAACTTAGCAGACATTTTGATGCCAAAATAGTATTTCAAAGTATTACCACAAAAGAATCTATTAAAATTTTAAAGCAAAAACCAAAAAATATATTTGTTGATATAGCAATAGACAATCTCTTTTTTTGCGATGAAGATATAAGCGATTTTAATACTCTTTTTAAAACTTTCCCTCCTATTAGAAGCAAAACAGATAAAGAAGCCCTTTTAAAAGCATGCGAAGAAGGAATTGTAGATTTCATTTCATCAAACCATATTGCAGCTATAAATAAAGATGTAGCATTTGAAGAAGCTGAAAATGGAATAAGTAAACTCGATATTTTTACACAGCTTGCATATTCTCTTCCATTACCATATGAAAAAATAACAGAGTTAATATCAACAAATCCTTCAAAACTTTTTAATATTGAAATAAAAGAATATATTGAAATTGAATTTGAAGATTACGAAATAGACACATCAAACTTTAAGAGCAAATCAAAAATCACTCCTTATAAAACCCTAAAAGCAAAAATAGTTTAGTTATCTTAAATAAACTTTCTTTCTTTTTACTATTTACAAAAGCTTATATTTCTGGTATAATAAATAAAACAGAGGGGGGTAAATATGAAATATTTTGAAACAATAGACAACGAAAAAATAAAATGTCTTTTATGCAGGCATCATTGTATATTAAAAGAAGGACAAGTTGGTATTTGCGGTATTAACAAAAATGAAAACGGAAAACTTATAAATCTTGTATATGGACATCCGTCAGCCGTAAATATAGACCCTGTTGAAAAAAAACCGCTTTTTCACTTTTTACCTGGAAGTGCGGTTTTAAGTTTTGGAACTGTTGGATGTAACTTTAAATGCCCTTTTTGTCAAAACTGGAGAATATCTCAAAATCATAACATAGATAAATCAATCTATGTAAGCCCTGAAAAAATGGTTCAATTAGCTATTGAGAATAATTGTGAGTCAATAGCTTACACTTATAATGAACCAAGTGTATTTTATCCTTATGCAAGAGATGTAGGAATTTTGGCAAAAGAAAAGGGAATTAAAAATATCTTTGTTACAGACGGATATGAAAGTGTTTATGAAATAGAAGATATGGTTAAATGGGTAGATGCATGTAATGTTGATTTAAAAAGTTTTAATAAAGATTATTACAAAAAAGTTCTAAAAGGTAATCTTGATTATGTTTTAGATACAATCAAAAGGCTATACGAAAAAGGCATCTGGCAAGAAATTACAACTCTCGTAGTCCCTGGAGATAATGACAGCGAAGCTGAACTTACTCAAATAGCTGAGTTTATTGCAAGTGTAGGAATTGAAATTCCTTGGCATATTTCAAGATTTCATCCTGACTATAAAAATACAGACAAAATTCCAACACCAATGGAAACTATGATAAAAGCATATGAAATAGGAATAAAAGCGGGGCTTGAATATGTTTATCTTGGAAATATAACGGCGCCTGTAATTACATTTTGTCCTAAATGTGGAGAAGAGTTAATTGTTAGAAGTGTTTATAGAATTGAAAAAAATATCTTAAAAATAGACGAAAAAGGCAAAGCCCACTGCCCTAAATGCGGAGAAATTATTCAAGGGGTATGGAGTTGAGTTTTAAGTTTTAAGTTTTAAGTTTTGAGTTATAAATTATGAATATAAGGAGTAAATATGAGAAAAGCAGTAGTAAAAGAATGGTATGGAGGAACTTGCGAAGCGGTAGAAAATTTTATAAATCATTTTAATACAATAATAGATGAAAATGTAGATAAAGAAAAAGCGGCTGAAATTTTTAAAATAAAACCAAAAGCCCTTATCGTGCCTCACGCAGGATGGGTCTACAGCGGTTTTACGGCAAATTTTGCTTATAGAATTGCAAGTAATATTAAACCAAAAAGAGTGGTTGTAATAGGACCAAGTCATAAATTTCCTATAAAAGGGATAAGTACAACACTTGAAAAAAGTTATGAAACACCTTGTGGAAATTTGCCAATAGATGTTGATTTTTCTAAAAATCTGATAGAAAATTTTGATGTTGCAAATCTTGAAGAAGTTCATGTAGAACATTCAACAGAAGTGCAAATGCCTTTTATTTATCACTATTTTGGAAAAATTCCGGTGGTTGAACTTATTTATGGGGATTATTCACCTGAAAAACTAAAAGAAATTATAAAATATGCCATTAATGATAATTCATTAGTGGTAATTTCAAGCGATTTAAGCCACTATTATGATATCAAAACAGCAAATGCACTTGATTATAACTGTCTTGAAGCGGTAGAACACTTAGATACAAACTATCTTCAAGAATGTGAAGCCTGCGGTAAAATAGGAATAACAGGAATGATTCTAGCGGCAAATGAAATAAATTTAACACCGTTT
>JALUWM010000139.1 GCA_027019465.1 Campylobacterales bacterium | reverse complement strand
CAACTATTAAAAATAAAATAAGCATTCCTGTAAGCATAAATGCTGTTAAACCTTCAATTTCAGGTTCAACCACTTCTTTACCTACAATATAATGAACAATATTACTTTGCCAAATTGCAATAAAAAGTGTTACAAAAGCTAAAATTCCAAGTGGAAGTCTAATCCAAAGATTACTAGGTTTATGAACGCTTCCTGCTATATCTTCATTTCTTGGCTCACCTAAAAAAATCAATACCCAAAGTCTTGTAATGTAAGCGATAGATAAAAGCGCCGCAATTGTTACAAATATTGCGGTAAATCCGTTACCCCATTCCCATGCAGCACTAAGTACCATCTCTTTTGAGAAAAATCCACTAAAAGGAGGAACACCTGCTAGAGAGAGTGAACCCATAGCCATAAAAAGAGCTACTAAAGGAGCAGTTTTTATAAGACCTCCTAGTTTCCATGCATCTTTTGTATGATGAGCAATATAAATAACTGCACCAGCAGATAAGAATAGTAACGCTTTAAAAATAGCATGGTTTACAAGATGAAGCATACCAGCTGCCAAACTTCCTACCCCAAGTCCCACAAACGCTATTGAAAGATGGGACATTGTAGAATAAGCAAGTATTTTTTTAATCTCTTTTTGAACAAGTGCACTTGTTGAACCAATAAATGCTGAAAGTGCCGCAACATTTGCAACAATAAACAGAGCATCTGTATAATGGAAAAAGTCAAACATTCTTGCAACAATATAAATACCGCTGTTAACCATTGTAGCACCATGGATAAGTGCTGAAACTGTGGTAGGACCTTCCATAGCATTCATAAGCCAAGGATACAAAGGAAACTGACCTGATTTCCCAATAGCTCCCATAAAAATAAATAAAGCTGCAACCAAAGCTACCGTTTTATTTATTTTACCGGCATCTGCCAAATGATTAAGTTCTACCAAGTTTACAGTATGAGCAAAAACATACAAAAGAGCAATTGCCGCTAAAATAAAAATATCTCCGAATCTTGTATAAAGAAATGCCTGCATACCTGCATCCGCCGCTGATTTTTTATGATACCAAAAGCCTATTAAGGCGTAACTAGCAA
>JALUWM010000138.1 GCA_027019465.1 Campylobacterales bacterium | reverse complement strand
TTTTTGGTTCTCAACAAAATATTTTGGAAGCTAAATTTGAGGCAGGATACAAAGTATTGGAAAACAACTGAAAATTGTATGTAAATGTAAAATTAAAACCAAAAAATTGAAAAATTATTTTAAATGAAAAAGAGTATGATATTCCTGAAATTTACCAAAAACTGTTGGATAATAAACAAGTAGTATTTTACTGAAACATTGATGAAACAGATTACAGTATAAAAATACAGAAAGTTGATGAAAAATGAACTTATTTTAGATTTTATCAAAATTGAAAGGATTTATTTGATGAAGATTTGTTTGTGCAAATTCTATGAAAAGGGCAGATGGAAAATTTAGCTTGAGCTTTGGCTTATTTGTTTGAAAATGAATTTAGTAAAGAAGAAGTGAAAAATTGTTTAAAAAATATTAAGCAAATAGATAAAACTTTGAAAATTACTGTAAAAGATTTGTGAAATGAGTTAAATAATGAAAAAGTAATTTATATAGATGATAGTTATAATTTACCACTAAACGGACTTTTGAACGGAGTTAACTTGATGAATGACTTTTCTTGAACAAAAATTTTGGTGATGGACGATATTTTAGAATTATGAGCTGATGCAGAGAAGATACATTATGAACTATGAAAACAACTTGCAAATAAAATTGATAAACTATTTTTTGTAGGAATAAATTATAAGCAAAATATTGTAAAATGATTGAAAGATGCTTGATTTAGTTGAGAAATTTTAGAAAAGTTTCCTTCGTACTTTGTCGAAGCTACGGTCGTGTTGTTTGAAGGTAAAAAGGCTTGAAGGTATATGAAGTAAATAGATGTTTTTCATCCCCGGGGACAAAACCTGGAGATTTTTTTTGACAAAAAAGTATAAAAAAGTATAATAAACTTGAAAAGTAAGTAAAATTTACTAAAAGTAAAGAAATAGATTTATGATTTAATAGGAAATAAAATGGATGGATGAGCAACATTAAATAATTTAAAACATCAGTGTGAAAGTTTAAAACCTGGGACAGAGTATGTAATTCAAATGACACAAAAAGAACTTGATGAACAATTTAAAAAAGCTATTTCAGGTGCAGGTTGTAATGTTAAATTAGAAAAGAAGA
>JALUWM010000137.1 GCA_027019465.1 Campylobacterales bacterium | reverse complement strand
CATAAACAGCATTTGAACTTTGAACTCTATCCATAGAAAATTCTTTCAACAATTCATCAAATGTAAAAAACTCTCTATCATCAGAAGTATGCCATCACATAAGTGCTATAAAATTCAAAACAGCTTCAGGCAAAAATCCAGCTTGAGCAAACTTTTTTACAGTTACAAAAGTTTCTGGAGTATCTCTTTTTGACATTTTTGATTTATTTGAATTTAACAAAAGTGGTAAATGTCAAAAAACAGGAATATCATATCATAATGCTTCATAAAGCAAAATTTGTTTAGGAGTATTTGGAATATGGTCCTCACCTCTTATTACATGAGTAATTCACATTAAATTATCATCTACAACATTTGCAAGATAAAAAATAGGACTACCATCAGATTTAGCAATTACAAAATCTCAAATTATAGAAGTATCAGTTTTAATCTCTCATTTTACCATATCATCAAAAACTAATTCCTTTTTTTCCACCTTAAATCTAACTACTGCCTTTCTTCACTCTTTTTTAAATTGCTCTATTTGTTCATCAGTGTAAGAAGGGGTTTTATAAACAAATCATTTTTTTTCTTTCCTTGCCTGTTCTCTTATTGCCTGTAATTCTTCAGGACTTTCCCAAGCATAGTAAGCCTTTCATTCGTCTATTAATTTTTGGATCACTTCCTTATGTTCTTGTTCATTAGCACTTTGATAAACTATCTCTTCATCTGGATTTAGTCCCAACCATTTCAATCAAGCCAAAATTTCTTCTGTATGCTCTGGTAAAGATCTTTCTTTGTCAGTATCTTCTATTCTTATCAAAAATTTTCCTCACTGAGGTTTTGCATACAAATAATTAAACAAAGCTGCCCTTGCAGTTCCAATATGCATATTTCAGGTTGGACTTGGTGCTATTCTTACTCTAATTTCACTCATTTATTAAAATTAATATTTAAAAAAACATAGCTGAAATATAGCTATATTTAGTTTATAATCAATGAAAGATAATTTCAAAATCTAATTACTTATTATTCTTTATTTCCTCTTCAATTTGTTTTTTTTGTATCTTCTTAATTTCTTGCCAATCTCAATTATAATCTCATGTATCTTTATTTATTCTTCCAGAGAACTT
>JALUWM010000136.1 GCA_027019465.1 Campylobacterales bacterium | reverse complement strand
ATAAATTTAGCCTTTTATAATGATGTTGTGGAACATAATTATATCTAAAAGTGCCTATTTATGGGCTTTAATACTCAACTTAAGTTTGTGGATTTATTGGGATGTATGTGCGAAAGTTGAGAAAGTTATTTATACAACTAATATTATTGAATCTGTCCACAGACAATTCAGGAAACTCACTAAAACCAAAGGAGCTTTTCCAAATGAAAACAGTTTATTGAAATTACTCTATATGGGTATTCAAAACGCTGAAAAAAAATGGACTATGCCAATTAAAAATTGGAATTTAACATTATCTCAATTAGCAATTTTCTTTGAGGGAAGATTGGATGAAGCTTTAAACTTATGATATAATTCAATCAAGCTGACACGGAATTATGAACGGTCTCCATAAATTTATCATCATTTAAAGAGCTAAATCCAAATGTTCCACCATACCCTATATTGGAACTATTACCTATTTCATAATTACCTGTAAAAAGTTGAGCATACCAATCATTTGCTGATAAAGTAATCGTAAAAATACTTATCACTATACATGAGAGAATGGTTTTTTTCATAAAATTATTACCATTTTTGAGATTTTTTCTTGAACATCTTTAGTTGTTTTACCACTTCCATTAGCTTCTACTATTATATACATATTTTCATTATATTATACTTTAACTTATGCTTAATTTTTATACTAAATTTATTATACTCCATTCTATTTTAATTGTTTCAATCATACTCAAATCAGCCTCATTCCCATTATTGTTATTGTTTACTTCCAAATTGCCTCAATCATCCCCTTCTCATCACTCTTAGCATAAATCATAGTAGTCTGTATATTCTCATGCCCCATCAGCTCTTTTATAGTTGAGAGATTGACATTTTTCTTTACCATCCTTTTTCCAAAAGTATGGCGAAGTATATGAACACCTCTCTTTTTAATATATAATTTGCTATATAGTTTATCAAGCATTGTATAGAGTTCAACTCTATGCATTACCCTTCCCTTCTGCGTGACGGCAATATATTTATGTGCATTGTTTTTATGCAAAACTTCATCTTCTAAAAAATGCTCTTTAATAAAATCTAATTCATAAGAGATGAGTGTTACTGGTATATAAGCA
>JALUWM010000135.1 GCA_027019465.1 Campylobacterales bacterium | reverse complement strand
AATAGCTTTATTATTAATTAAAACAATTTTTTTAATTGTATTTAAAAATTTTACATTCGTAACAGGTAAATTTTTAAATTTCACTTCTGTTAATAATTTTATATATTTTATTCCTGAATCTTTTACAGCGCTTCCTGGCACTGTTACTTCAAAAATCCTGTCTGTTATCAAATATGAACTTTTGTCTTCTATCTCTTTAATTTTTATACCTTTTTCTTGTTGCAAATTCAAAATCATAGTATTAAATTTTGAATTCATCAATTTACCGAAAATAACTGGTGTTAATAAAATCATAACTATAAAAGTTACAACCATTACTACTATTTTATTTTTCATCTATTTCCTTTAACATTTCTATTAAAAATTTTGCACTAACTTCACTGCTTTCTTCTAAAAATTCATCAAAATCAACCCCTGCACCTTCTTGCGCCGTGTCGCTTATACTTCTTAACATAAAAAACGGCACTCCAAGTGTCCAAGTTACACACCCAACAGACCCGCCTTCCATTTCTATGGCACTTGCATTAAAAGTTTTTGCTATCCACTCTTTTTTTTCTTTGCTGTGGATAAATTGGTCACCCGTTGCAATAATTCCTTCTTTTAATTTAATATTTAATTTCTTAGATACTTTTTTTGCAATTTGATTAAGACTTTCATCACACTCAAAAAACAGTTTTGATTCAGGAATAAATCCAGGCTCATATCCAAAAACAGTCAAATCAACATCGTGTTGGCAGGTCTTTGTAGCTATTATTAAATCCCCTATTTTTAAATCTTTGTCAATAGCGCCGGCAACACCGCTAAAAAGTATCTTTTTCGCACCAAATTTTTCTATTAAAACACTAGCAGTTGTGGCTGCATTTACTTTACCTATTTTAGAGTAAGCTAAAACCAAATCAAGGTTATTAAATTTTGCTAAATAAAATCTGTTTTGGGCATATTCAATAACTTCTTTTACTTCAATTTCTTTTAAAATAGGCTCTAACTCTTCTCTCATTGCGCACATAATAGCTATCAATTTTCTTTCCTTAAAAAATATTTTTGAGTAATTGTTAAATTATGATTTAACTCACACTCTATTAACTCTTCTTCAAAATAATCAGCCCCTTTTTCTATTTCGCCTTTTGGATTAATAACCTTACTTTTACCCCAAAATCCAAGCCCGTCTTCAAATCCTACTCTATTACAAAAAACAACATACCCACCGCTTAAAATTGCCATATTTTTTAAAATCGCTTCCCACTGCTCCTCTATTAAAAGTTTGTTATCTTTAAATTCTCTAGCAGGAGAAGCTGAAATTACAATATTTAAATCAGGTTTTTCTTTTGCAACAAAACTAAGAGCATCCGAGCTAAACACATCTTCACAGATAAACATTGCTGTTTTACCAAAATTTGTATTAAATGAACTAAATTCCTTCCCGGCAAAAAAGAATCTACCCTCCTCAAAAACACCATATGTTGGAAGATGCACTTTATGATGAACAAAAAATTCATCTCCTAAATAAATTGCGCTGTTATAAATTTTTCCATTGTCTTTTATAGCAGCACCTAAAACAACATCTTTATCAAAATCTAAACTTCTAAAATATTCTAAACTAAAAGCATCTTCAAGAAGTGCATCTTTTATTTTATATCCGTTCATACTAAGCTCTGGAAAAATAACTAAATCAGCATTAGAATTTTTTATAAATTCTAAATGTTTATCTAAATTATCAGGGCTTAGTTTCGGTTTTATCTGAGAAAGGGCTATTTTCATAAGCTTAATACCTTTTCTAAACTCGCCATATCAGTTATTGGATATGTTTTCTTCTTAGTAACTTTTCTATTTATTCCCATTAAAACTTTACCGCCAAACTCTACAAAATAATCCACCTCATCTTCATAATTATTAATTGACTGTTTATATAGCACCGGTTTTGTAAGCTGAACAGGTAAAACTTCAAGAGCCTCTTTTTTTGTTGTATATTTTTTAGCCGTTACATTACTTACAACCGGTGCAAATTCATCTTTTAAATATTCATCTAAAAGCTCTCTAAGTGGTTCAACCGCTACTTCAAGCAGCGGAGAATGGCTTGCTACACTCATATTAAGTAACATTGCTCTTTTTGCGCCTGCACTTTTTATAATATCTTCCATTTTTTCCAAATCACTTCTAATTCCGGATAAAACAATTTGCCCGTCACTATTATAGTTTGCCGGATAAACTCTAAGACCGCTCTCTTTACAAACATTCTCAACCGCCTCATCACTAAGCCCTAAAACCACCATCATAGACCCGGGCTCTTTTTCAAAAGCTTTATTCATAAGCTTTCCTCTCTCATTAACCAATTTAACCGCATCTCCTAAATTAAGTCCCCCGGCACTTACAAGAGCACTAAATTCACCAAGAGAATGCCCTAAATTAAAAGCTATTTCTTTATCACTGTTTTCATCAAAAAGTCTTTTTGCAACTGCACTGTAAAGAAGGATTGCCGGTTGAGTAAATTCTGTTTTATTAAGGTCTTCATTTTCTTCAAACATAAGTTTTTTAAAATCAACGCCAATAGCATCGCTTGCCTCTTCAAACATCTCTTTTGCAACATTAGAATTTTCATAAAAATCTTTTCCCATTCCTACAAACTGACTTCCTTGTCCCGGAAACAATGCACCTATTGCCATATTAATCCTTTTTTGCAAAATTATATCAAATTATCAATCCCCCATTTAATCTGACCTAGAGAAATCCCTCCGTCATTAATAGGAGTTTTTTGATTAAAATAGATTTTTTTATTTTTGCTTAAAATAATTTTCATTAAAGTTTTATTTTGAAACACTCCACCGCTAAGAATTACAGGTAAATTAATCTCTTTTGAAATAGAAACTATAATATCAGCTAAGGTATTTAAAAAGAGGCTTGAAATAAACTCTAAATTTCCCCTGTTTTTTGCCACAACTTTAATCAATTCACTTATATCAATCTCATTTTTTTCAATTTTCCAAAGTTTTTTATCTGTTTTGAAATTTTCATTATAAAAATTCTCTATTCTCATCCCGGAATATCCTTCATACTCGTTTTTACCAATAAATCCTCCAAGAAACGCCACAATATCAAAAATCCTACCAAGAGAAGAAGTTTTTAAGAAGTTTTTTTCATCTAAATTTTTAATTAAATTGTATTCCTTGAAGTTTTTTGCTAGATTAATATCTATATTTTTAAGTAAATTAACAGCCATTAATGAAGGATTTTTAATCCCTTTTTCACCTCCAAGCAAACTAAAATATTTAAAATGATAAACTCTTTTGTAAGAATTATTATTTGCTATAAAAACTTCCCCGCCCCATATATTTTTATCTTCTCCATATCCTGTCCCATCAAACGAAAAGGCTAAAAATTTATCTTTTAAATTAAATTCAAACATAGTTGAGAGAATATGAGCGTAGTGGTGCTGAATTTGATAAAAGGGAAGATTTTGAGCTTTTGCCCATTTTGTAGATTCGTAATAAGGATGTAAATCTCCTACTAAAATATCTGGCTCAAAAGAATAAAATTTTTTAAATGTATTTATTGTCCTTTCAAAATATTCAATAGAATCAACAGTTCCTAAATTTCCAATATGAGGAGATAAAATAACTTTATTGCTAAAAGCCAATGAAATTGTGCTTTTTTGATTTGCACCAAGGGCTAGGATTTTTGGTTTTATTTTTTTATTTATACTAAAACTTTTTGGAGCGTATCCACGCGAAAGTCTATATGTCAAGATTTTTTCATCAACACCGCAAATTACACTGTCATCACACGCATTTATAATTTCTCTATCATAATCTAAAACAAAATCAACAACCCCTCCTAATTTTTCATTTAATTCTTCAAAACTTCTGATAATCGGCTCATTTGAAATATTTGCACTTGTTGCAACTATTGGAAAATCTATTTCTCTAAATAAAAGATAATGAATTGGAGTATAAGGCAAAAAAACTCCGTATCTATCAATATTATCAGCAATCCCTTTTAAATCAACTCTTTTTTTTACAACAACTATCGGTTTTTCTTTTGAAATTATAAGTTTTTCTTCAAAATCGTTAATTTTACAATATTTTTTAATCTCTTTAATATCTTTAAACATCAAAGCAAACGGTTTAAAAGGTCTTTTTTTTCTTATTCTAAGTTCATTTACAGCCTCTTTATTTGTAGCATCGCAGACTAAATGAAAACCTCCAAGTCCTTTAACAGCCCCGATTTTGCCTTCTTTTAAAAACTTAGCTACTTTTTTAAAAATCTTTTTAATATCTTCTTCTTTTTTATCTCCCCATTTTAAGCTAAGTTTTGGTCCACACTCATAACAGCTAATAGGCTCAGCGTGATATCTCCTATCAAGAGGATTTTTATACTCTTTTTCGCATTTTTCACACATACTAAATTCACTCATAGATGTGTTTTTTCTGTCATATGGAATATCTTTTATTATTGTAAATCTGGGCCCGCAGTTTGTGCAGTTTATAAACGGATATAAAAATCTTCTGTTATTTTTATCAAACATCTCACTTAAACACTCATCACAAATAGAAATATCAGGAGATATAAAAGCGGTTTTAGTTGAATTTTTAGAATCTATGATTTCAAAATCATTAAAATTTTTTAAAGGTAGTTTTTTTAACTCAATATTTTCTATTTTAGCAAGAGGCGGGAGACTTTTTTTTAAGGTATCTAAAAATTTATCTTTTTTATCTCCTTCAATCTCAATTATCCCACCTTCTCCGCTGTTTAATACATACCCTTTTAAATTAAGACTTTTTGCTATTTTAAAAACCGTTGGTCTAAATCCGACACCTTGGACAATTCCTTCAATTAAAAATCTGTAACGCAAATTTTGCCTTTTTGACAATTATAACAAAAATCTATATAATATGTGAATAATTGTTCAAAGGAGTAAAAATGAAAATTGCATTTTTTGAAGTAAAAGAAGAAGAAATAGAGTTTTTAAAAAAAGCACTTAAAAACTTTAATGTAAAAGTTGAATTTTTTAAAGAAACTGCTAATGAAATTATTAAAGAAAAAAAAGATTACGATGTAATCTCTATATTTATCTATTCAAAAATAGATAAAAATCTGCTTGATAAACTGCCAAATATTAAATATATTCAAACCCGCTCAGCCGGATATGACCATATTGATATTGTTGAATGCTATAAAAGAGAAATTTTTGTAAGTAATGCAAAAGGATACGCAGGTCCTGCTGTGGGAGAGTTTGCCTTTGGGCTATTACTTGAAGCCCTTAGAAAAATATATATTGCAATAAACAGGGTAAAACAGGGAGATTTAAATTATAAAGATTTAAAAGGCATGGAAATAGAAGGAAAAACTATAGGGCTTTTAGGAGTTGGGACTATAGGAACTCAAATTGTAAAAATTGCCAATGGATTTGGAGCTAATATAATTGCTTATGCAAGACACAATAAAGATTTTGTAAAAACAACACCTGTTTTAGATGAAGTATTAGAAATGAGTGATTTTTTATTTATAGCTCTGCCTTTAACTCCACAAACAGCAAACTTAATAAATTCAAAAAATATTAACAGATTCAAAGGAGAAATTATTATAAATCCTGCAAGAGCAGAGATTCTAAGCAAAAATGTGTATGAAAATTTTGGAGGAATAATTGCTGCTGATGTATTGCCTGATTGGAATTTAGCTAAAAAAGAGAATATTATAGCAACTCCCCATATGGCTTACTACACTTTTGAGGCACTTAGAAGAATAGACCAAATCAGCTTAGATAATTTAATTGATTTCTTAAATAAAAAAGTTCCTAGATTTTGCTTGAAAAACGAATGTTATAAAAACTATAATAATTGCACTATTAAATAAAAAGGAGGGAAAAATAAAAAAGGAGAAAAAATGAAAAAGTTTTTTAGCACTGAAAGTATAATTAAAAATAATTAAATAAATATTAAAAATGTCAAATTAATGTAAAATTAATAGATTAAATCTTTAACTTCTATTTTATAATTATTAAATCTAAATTCCACTTCTTTTAAATAAAGAAAAAAATTTTCTTCTTTTACGCCTTTATATTTTTTAATAAAATTTTCAAAATATTCCCAAAACTCTTTTATAAGTTTTTTTTCATAAATTTTTATAATTCTATTTTGCTTAAATAAATTTTTTATTTTTTTATTATCAAAATCATAATTTTTAAGAGAACTTAGCATAATATTATAAATTTTACCTCCAAAATCTATAGTTAAAAAATTTTGGGCGTTTTTAATGTTTTTATTTGGAATATAAATATATTCTTCAAATTCTATTATTTCATTTTTTTTCAAAAACTCATCTTCACAAATCTGTGCCATAACTTGTCTTATACTTTTAATCTCTTTTACTACAGTTGCATATGATATCTGATATTTTTCACTTATCTCTTTTGAATTTAATTCATTCAAAAAAGCTTTTAGAATCTTAGCTTTTCTTGCTAATTTTTTAGAAGAGAATTTTCTTTTACACCTGGCACATTTAAAATTTCCGTCACTAAGTTTATACAAAATATAATGTCCGCAATATACACAGCTCATAAATCTCCTTTAAAGTTATTTTAAGAAAAATGAGTTATCATTCATTGAGGCTTTTAAAAAGCTTCTTTTTCTTCCTTTTGTGTCCTAAAATTATACAAGAAATTATATTCTTTAAGTTATTTTTAAGTTTATGAGTTATAATTCACTCATTAATAAATTAAAAGGAGAAAATATGCATATTCCTGACGGATATCTTTCACCCGCAACAGTTGCAGCCGGTTACGCTGTAATGATACCTTTGTGGGCTTATGGATTTAGAAAACTAAAAGAAAAACTAGATGAAAAAACACTTCCCCTGCTTGGAACGCTTAGTGCTCTTAGCTTTCTTATTATGATGTTTAATATTCCGGTTCCCGGAGGCACGAGCGGTCACGCCATAGGCACGGCTTTAATTGCAATAATATTTGACCCCTGG
>JALUWM010000134.1 GCA_027019465.1 Campylobacterales bacterium | reverse complement strand
ATAGGGTAAAATGATTATCATTAAATCCATACTCCAAATGAGCTCCAATCGTCGGATAATAAGCACTTTTATCCATTTTTATTTTTTTTTGCATAGTTTTTACATTTGAACTCATCCATTTTAAATCATTTCTACTATTTAGTGCTGTTCTTATTAAAGTCTTTAAAGGTTTATTAGGAGCTATTATAATTTTAAAATCTCCTACTGAAGAAATAGTATTATCATCAGTTAAAAACTGAAGATAACTAAGTGCTAAATTATATTTGTTTTCAGCTTCAATAAGCATTGCATTTATTTCATTTTCTCTCTTTTTTGCCTGCAATAAATCAATTTGTGTTGCCATCCCCTGTTTTTTAAATTCAGTTATCATTTTTACTAAAGATAGAGTTGTCTTTTTAGCTGTTTTTAATGCCTTTATAAAATATTTAGCCGCCACAGCACCGTTATAAGCTTTTAAAACTTCAATTGCAAGTTTGTTTTTATCGTGTGCATATTTAAATTTATTTGCCTTAACCTGAAGGGCTGCCATCTCTTTTGCATATTTTAATTTAAATCCTGTAAAAATAGGCACTTCATAAACTAGTTTTGTTTTAAAATTTGTCCTACTTCCGGGATAATCCAAATCATGTGGTTGATCTGCTAAAATCCCATTCATTGCAGGTGAATTCATAGCCGCTAAAAAATCACTAAAACCAAAATCCCTAAATGTAGCTTCCCTGCTTTCAAGTTTCATACCAAAAACATACAAAGCATCATTAGTTCTACTTATATCTTCACCTAATGTAAGTTTCCCATAATTATAACCATTAGCTTTTTTATAATCCGCTTTTGCCTTATCAATATTAAGCTTTTTTGCTTTAAGCTCCAAGTTATTACTCAAAGCCTCATTTAAAACCATTTCAAAATTAACAGTTTTCGCAATTAATAATGATGACAAACAAGCGGACAGTATAAAAAATTTCTTCATACTGCTCCTTTAAATAAACAAAATTTGTCGAATTTTAACAAAGATTTAAGTTTTATTGTAGATTATAAGAAAAAGTTATAAGAAAGAAAAAGTTTATTTAGTTTTTTTCTTACTCATTCTTTTTCTCTCGTTAGGGTCAAGATATTTTTTTCTAACACGGATTGTTTTTGGAGTAAC
>JALUWM010000133.1 GCA_027019465.1 Campylobacterales bacterium | reverse complement strand
TATTCCAACTCTATAATCTCTTAAAAAAAGAATAGAGATATAAGGCTTAAAAAAAAGTTTTATTTTATCCATTTTCTCACTTTAAATAATCCGGAATTATCTCTTTTTCTCTTACATAAGCTAAATCATCCGCTTCTTTAATAATATGAGGTGTATTATTTTTATCAATTAATACAATTCTTGGTCTGTATCTGATAAACTGCATAGACTGAGTAACATTATACGCCCCTACAGGCCAAATACTAAGCACACTTCCTCTATTAAGTGAGGGCAACATAATATTCTCAGCAATAACATCAATATTCATACATAAAGGCCCATTTATCATTGAAGGTTCATTAAGCCCTTCGTATCTTTTATCAAGTGAAATATCAAAGTTATACCAAAATGCAGTATAAAGCAGATTTACTCCGGCATCTACAATATATCCTTTTTTACCATCTGCCATTCGTTTACTTGCGGATATACTTGTTAACAAATATCCAGCTTCATCAATTAACGCTCTTCCTGTTTCTAAATAAAGCTTAGGAAGTTTTCCTTTATTAAATTCAAAAATAGCATTTGTAATTGATTCTGCATATTCATCAGCACTAGGGACTATTACTTCCGGTGCTTGATACACGCCTTTTAGTCTGTTTTTACTAGCAAATCCTCCACCAATATCAATATATTCAATTTCATATCCGAAATCTTCTTCAATTTGATTTTTAAGTTCAATCAGTTTTTTAACTTCCATTCCATAAGCCGCCGCACTTAACATAAATGTTCCAATATGAGAGTGAAGTCCTGTCATATAAAGTTTTTTACCTTCATGAATTCTTTTTATTGCGTCATATGCTTCGCCATTATCAATATTAAATCCAAATCTGCTCCACTGAGGATAAACACCTGTATTCATATTACATCTTATTGCCACTGAAATTTCAACTCCCAACTCCTCTGCAATCTCTTCAAGGTCATTTATTTCATACCAATGGTCAATATGAATTTTAGCCCCTTCAATAACTGCTTTTTTAAGAGCATCTTTTGGTTTATAAGGTCCATTAAAAATAATATTTTCCCCTTCAATCCCAAGACTTCTTGCTTTTTCATATTCAAATTCACTTACAACTTCGGTTTTACTGCCAAGTTTATGAAACACTTTACAAATTGCATCAAGATAATTTG
>JALUWM010000132.1 GCA_027019465.1 Campylobacterales bacterium | reverse complement strand
ATTGCTCTATTTGTTCATCAGTGTAAGAAGGAGTTTTATAAACAAATCATTTTTTTTCTTTTCTTGCTTGTTCTCTCATTTCTTGTAATTCTTCAGGAGTTTCCCAAGCATAGTAAGCTTTTCATTCATCTATTAATTTTTGGATTACTTCCTTATGTTTTTGTTCATTAGCACTTTGATAAACTATCTCTTCATCTGGATTTAGTCCCAACCATTTCAATCAAGCCAAAATCTCTTCTGTATGCTCTGGTAAAGATCTTTCTTTGTCAGTATCTTCTATTCTTATCAAAAATTTTCCTCACTGAGGTTTTGCATACAAATAATTAAACAAAGCTGCCCTTGCAGTTCCAATATGCATATTTCAAGTTGGACTTGGTGCTATTCTTACTCTAATTTTACTCATTTATTAAAATTAATATTTAAAAAAACATAGCTGAAATATAGCTATATTTAGTTTATAATCAATGAAAGATAATTTCAAAATTTTGGAGCTTTTTGGTTGAAAATTTATAAATTTCAAAATAGCTTTGATTTTATTAAAACAAAAAGTATTATGAAAAAGAATTTAAATTTAAAAAAAATATTATGCCAAAATTTAATGATTTAGATTTAGAAAATTGGAAAGAAATAGATTTAAATATGGATAGTTTGTGGATAATTCCTGAAAGAAAAAAGTGATGAAAACATAGTAATTTTTATCATTGAAATTTTGTGCCACAAATTCCAGAACATTTTATAAAAAGATATACAAAAAAATGAGGCTGGGTTTTTGACCCTTTTTTATGAAGTGCTACAACAGCTATTGAAGCTGAAAGCTTAGGTAGAAATATTGTCTGAATTGATGTTCAAGAAGAACTTATAAATAGAGCAACAGAATTAATAGATTCAAAAAATATATTTGCACATTTTTGAGTTGGAGATAGTAAAAGTAAAGAAACTAAAAATAAAATTGAAAAAATATTGAAATATAGAAATGTAGAAGGTTTTGATTTAGCTTTGCTTCATCCTCCATATGATGATATTATAAAATTTAGTGATAATTGAGAAGATTTATCAAACTGTAAAACAACAGAAGATTTTTACAAAGATTTCTGAAAAGTTTTAGAAAATACTTATAGTTTAATGAAAAAATGAGCTTATTGTGTAATTGTTATTTGAGATAAATATCAAAA
>JALUWM010000131.1 GCA_027019465.1 Campylobacterales bacterium | reverse complement strand
AAAAGATAAAATTTCCACATTCTAAAAAATTTTTCATTATATTCTTCTTTTAATTCATCCCATGAATCTATAAAATTTTTATACCAGCTCATTAAAGTAGGATAATATTCATAACTTATATTATGTACATCTTCAATAACAAATTGTCCCTCAGCCGCTTTGGAAATTTGTTTAAGAGACGGGAGCATTGAATTTGGAAATATATATTTATTTATCCAAGGGTCACATGATTTAACACTTTCCAAACTACCTATTGTATGAAGTAAAAAAAGCCCTCCATCTTTTAGGCATCTGTTTGCCACTTTCATAAATTCCTCATAATGTTTATATCCCACATGTTCAAACATTCCAACAGATACCACCTTGTCAAATTTCTCTTTTACATCTCTGTAATCACACAGTCTAAATTCTAAATTCAAATTTCCTTTATTCATATTTGCATATTCTATCTGATTTTTAGATACAGAAACGCCAACTCCTTTTATATTATATTTCTCGGCCATATATTTTAAAAGACCGCCCCATCCGCATCCAATATCTAAAACCGTATCACCTTCTTTTAATTTTAATTTTCTGCAAATCATTTCAAGTTTATGCTCTTGCGCTTCATCTAAATTTTTAGCTTCAGGCAAATCTTCACACTGTTTCCAATAGCCACAGCTATATATCATCCTTTTATCAAGCATTTTTTCATACAAATTATTCCCTACATCATAATGTACTCGACCAACTTCATATGGATCATTTGAAACCATTGATTTTAATTTATAAAGTAACATTTCAGGAGATTTTAATTTTTCTTCAAGTTTATTTATAAAAATACGGTAAAAAAATTCATCTAAAGCATCTATATCTATCCATTTATCCATATACGCTTCACCAAAACCTAGTGTCCCGTATTTAAAAACCCTTTCGTATGCTCTATTATCTAAAACTTTAATATCCCAAGGTTTATCGCCATTTAATTCAACCCCACTTCCTTTTAAAATTTCTTTTGCTTTTTTTTCATAGGATAACATAGCAAAACTCCTTTTTTATTATTATAACATTTTTTATTTTTTTCAAAAAAAAACTATTTTTGCTATAATTTGACAATTTATAAAATAGGATTAATAACATCTTAAAGGAAAAATATGTCAAAAACACTTGAATTTAAAGACAACTGCGGTTTTGGAGTAATAGCTGACATTAAAGGCAGACCTACTCATAAAATGGTAGAAGATGCACTAACTGCCCTTGAAAGAATGATGCACAGAGGTGCAATAGCCGCTGATGGAAAAAGTGGGGATGGAAGTGGACTTTTATTTTCTATGCCTGATAAATTTTTTAGAAAAACAGCAAAAGAAAACGGATATGATTTACCTGAACAATTCGGTATCGGGGTAATTTTTCTTAAAAATGAAAATCAAAAAACTACAGTAGAAGAAATATGTATTAAAAATGACTTAAAACCTCTTTTTTGGAGAGAAGTTCCTGTTGATACAAATGCTCTTGGAGAACTTGCTCTTAAAACTTTGCCTAAAATTTATCATCTTTTTATTGTTCCAAATTCTATTATTGCAGTTAAAAGATTTGAAGAATTATTATATCTTACAAGAAAAGAGATTGAAAATTTTATTGACGATAAAGATTTTTATATTCCTTCTTTTAGTTCTAAAAAAATAGCCTATAAGGGGCTATTGATGCCAAATTATATAAAAGATTTTTATAAAGATTTAGCAGATAAAGATTTTGAAATATATTTTGCCCTGTTTCATCAAAGATTCTCAACTAACACACTTCCAGAATGGAGACTTGCCCAGCCGTTTAGATTTATAGCCCACAACGGGGAAATTAACTCTGTTGAAGCAAACAGAATCAATACTTTAATAAAATCAGAATCTATTAAATCAAGCGTATTCACACAAGATGAGCTTAAAAAACTTCTTCCAATTGTTAGATTTGATGAAAGTGATTCTAGCTCTCTTGATAGAATAATGGAATTTTTAATTATGAACGGAATGGACTTTTTTAAAGCAATTAGAGCGCTTATTCCTATGCCTTGGCAAAATGCCCCTTATCTAGACAGTGAACTTAAAGCCTTTTATGAATATTTTTCAACCCGTTTTGAAGCGTGGGACGGACCTGCGGCTGTTAGTGTGAGTGACGGAAGATATATTTCAGTTGTACTTGATAGAAACGGACTTAGACCTGCAAAATATGTAATTACAAAAGATGATAAAATCTTAATTGCGAGTGAATACGGTGTAATTGATATTGATGAAGAAAATATTATAGAAAGAGACAAGCTTCAATCCGGTCAAATGATAGGAATTGATACTAAATTCGGTGTTGTTCTTAAAAATAAAGACATTGATGATTATTTAAAATCTTCAAACCCTTATACAAAATGGCTAAATGAAAATATGATTTATCTTCAAGAATATATTGAAAATCCATATATGATAGATGAAAATATAAATGTAAAAGAGCTTATTCCAAAACAAAGATACGCGGGGATTACAAAAGAAGCAATTAATTTAGTAATAAAACCTATGATGCTTGAAGCAAAAGAACCAACAGGAAGTATGGGAGATGACACTCCGCTTGCTTGTTTTAGTGATTATCCATATAGAAGTTTTAATGACTTTTTTAGACAAAAATTTGCTCAGGTTACAAACCCTCCGATAGATTCATTAAGAGAAAAAATCGTAATGAGTTTAAATACAGGATTTGGAGAAATTCATAATATTTTAGATGAAGCACCAGAACACGCAAAAAGACTTAAAACCACTTCTCCGATTTTAACTCAGACAAAATATGAAGTTTTAAAAAGCTTTGGCGATGAAACTTCTCCAAGATTTGAAAGTGATTACAAAAACAAAATATACTACACTCATTTTAAAGAAAACCTAAAAGAATCTCTTGAAACCTTAGCTGATGAAATAGTTCAAGATGTTAAAAACGGCGTTAGAATTATCTTTTTAAGTGATGAAAAATTAGACAATAAACACAAAATTATGCCAATGGCTATGGTAATAGGAAGAGTTCATAAAAAACTGCTTGACAATAAATCAAGACATCTAACAAGTATTGTTGCAATTACAGGAGAAGTTATAAATCCACACGACGCGGCTGTAATGATTGCTTATGGGGCGACTGCTATTTACCCATATTTACTATTTAAAACAGCGTGTGAAATTTGTGATAAAGAAGGAATAAATAGAGATGACGCTTTATTTAATGTCCATTCAGCACTAAATAAAGGTATATTAAAAATTATGTCAAAAATGGGTATTTCAACTATTGCAAGTTATAGAAACTCTGGGCTTTTTGATGTAATCGGACTTAGCGAAGAGTTAAGCAGTGAATGTTTTATAGGAAGTAAAACGTTAATCCCGGGACTAAATTACAATGATATTGAAGAAAAACTAAACAAAAAACACACTGAAGCTTTCAAAGAAGATAAACTTCCAGCCGGCGGGGTGTTTAAATTCAGAAGAAATGAAGAGTATCACGAAGTAACTCCTCCTTTGGTAAAATTATTTACAAAAATGGTAGAAAGTGGAAATAAAGAAGACTATAATCAATTTAAAGAGATGGTAGAAAACAGAAAAGTAACTTATATAAGAGATTTACTTGATATTAAATCTGATAGAGCTCCTATTTCTATTGATAAAGTGGAAAGCAAAGAAAAAATAATTAAAAGATTTATCGGTGCTGCTATGAGTATAGGAGCCCTAAGCCGCGAAGCTCACGAAGCAATAGCTGAGGCTATGAACAGACTTGGGGCTAGAAGTAACTCAGGAGAAGGCGGGGAAGATAAAGTTAGAAATAAAACTATCAAACAAAGCAAAATCCGTCAGGTTGCAAGCGGTAGATTTGGAGTAACTCCAGAATATCTTGTAAATGCCCAGGAAATTCAAATAAAAGTAGCTCAAGGTGCAAAACCTGGTGAAGGTGGACAATTACCAGGATTTAAAGTAACAACATATATTGCAAAATTAAGACACACAACACCTGGTAAAACTTTAATTTCACCACCTCCTCATCATGATATTTATTCTATTGAAGATTTGGCTCAGCTAATTTTTGACCTAAAACAGATAAACCCTAAAGCTAAAATTTCAGTTAAACTAGTTTCAACTGCCGGAGTTGGAACAATCGCAGCAGGAGTTGCAAAAGCTTACGCAGATAAAGTTACAATAAGTGGAGCAGAAGGTGGAACGGGAGCCGCTCCTATTACATCAATCCGCCACGCAGGAAACCCTTGGGAAATTGGTCTTATTGAAGCTCACAATGTCCTAAAAGAAAATCATTTAAGAGAATTTGTAACTGTTGAAACTGACGGGGGACTAAAAATAGGAAGAGATGTAATTATTGCAGCACTTCTTGGAGCAGAAGAGTATGCGTTTGGAACTGCTTTAATGATGGCGGTTGAGTGTATATTTTGTAGACAATGTCAAACAAACAAATGTCCAAAAGGGATTACAACACAAGATGATGATTACAGAGCCAAATTTAACGGAAGTGTTAAAAAAGTAATAAATTATATAGAAAATTTAGCCCAGGATGTTAGAGAATATTTGGCAAAAATGGGATATGAAAGCCTACAAGAGCTTATTGGAAGAAATGATTTATTAACTAAAAAAGATATTGATTTAGCTAAAAAATTTGACCTTTCTATTCTGTTTAGACAAGTTAAAGGCGTAAATGTTAAAACAAAAGAAAATGAACCGTTTGATAAAAACACTTACGAAAAAGAATTATTAAAACAATCTTTTGAAACCATCAAAAATCCAAATCATAAATCAGTGGTAAATGCTACTATTTGTAACTTAAACAGAAGTTTTGGAGCTCTTACAAGCGGTGAAATTGCAAGATATTACGGAGATGAAGGTTTAGCAGAAGACAGTATTACATATAATTTAACAGGTGTTGCAGGGCAAAGTTTTGGTGTATTTTTAAGTAAAGGTATGACCTTAAAACTAACAGGCGTGGCAAACGATTATGTAGGAAAAGGAATGATAGGAGGTAAAATCATTATTACCCCTCAAACAGGCGAAACAGGTGCCGGGAATACTTGTCTTTATGGAGCAATTGGCGGAAAACTTTTTGTTGCAGGAGATGTTGGAGAGAGATTTGCCGTTAGAAACTCAGGTGCTATTGCTATTGTTGAAGGAACGGGGGATCATCCTTGTGAATATATGACAGGCGGGGAAGTTATTATTCTTGGAAATACGGGTATAAATTTTGGTGCAGGAATGACTGGCGGAGTTGCTTTTGTTTATGATAAAGAGCACAGCTTTGTTGATAAAATCAATCCTGAATTAATTGAAATTAGAAGAATTGATACAGATGAAAATGAAAAACCAAAAATTTACCTTAAAAAAAGACTTATTGAATACTATAACGCAACAGGAAGTAAAAAAGCTAAATTGATTTTAGATAATTTCAGAAGCGAAGTTAGACATTTCTGGCTTGTTACACCAAAAGACAACAAACCGCCACTTGATCCAAACGATATGGACTAAAATGACAAAAGAAATATTAAAAAAAAGATTAAATAAAGCAAAAAAACACTACGAAGCCCTAAGAGATTATCACTCATTTATTAAAACAATGGGTGATATATATTCTCCTTATTTTTTTAATTCTTTGAGAATTGAAGAAAAAGCCATTTTAGAAGCTTATCTAAAAAGATTCGCATCACTTCAAGATTATTTAGGTGCTAAAATTTTTCCTTTATTATTAGAAGTAGCCGGAATAAGTGCAAATAAAATGAGTGAAGTTTTATTTTTTATTGAAAAAGAAGAAATTATTGATTCACTTGATAGCTGGATAGAGCTTAGAGAAAAAAGAAATGAATTAGAACACGATTATCCAGAAGAAATTGAAGAAGCATTAAAAGATTTAAAATTTTGTATAGATAATTTTGAAAAATTAGAAAAATATTATCTAAATTCTATTGAATTTTTTAAAAAATACCAATGAGACTGGGAAATTTAATTATTTCAAAAATAAAAAAAGCTGTTTTTAAAAGCTTTGGAGATGTAGAAATTTATCTTTTTGGAAGCAGAATTGATAATAAAAAAAGAGGCGGAGATATTGATATAGCTATTAAAGGCAATTTTAGCGAAGAAGAATTTAAAGAAAAAAAAATCAAGTTTTTTAAAGAGCTTTTTTTAATGGATTTAGATTTAAAAATTGATGTAGTCAATTACAATACAAAAGATAAACTTTTAAAAAAAGGTCTTAAAAAAGCAATTAAACTTTAAACTTTTTAACATCAGGAAGTAAATTTTCTATAAATTCAATTACTTCCTTTTTATCTTCATATTCAACAATTCCATTTTTTACGCTGTAAGGATAATAATAAATATCACTGAGAAGCTCTTTTTTTATAATTTTAAACTGAGTGGAATTCATTCTAAAACTCCCATAAACAATAGATTCAATATCTTTATAATCAATTTCACTAAAAACTTTTTTTATAAAATCTTCATAAACTTTTTTAAAATTAGCTACTTTAATTATCGGGTCAAAAACAATTACCGGTTTAAAACCTTTATTTATCACCTTTTTAACAGCTCTTATTCTTGCTTCAAGACTTGGAGTAAATTTTTCATATTTTTTTATAACAATTTCAGGAGAGAGTGAAAATGCAAAAAAAAGATTTTTTTGATATTCAAAATCAACATTTACAGCTTTTGTTCTAAGTTCTAATTTAATATTTTTATCTTTTACAAAATAAGCCCAGCGTTTAGCCACACCAAAAAGATTCTCAACCGCTAAAATATCGGTATCGTATGAAATAGACAAAAACATACTTCCTAAATTTTTATAAACTCTCTGAGCTTCATCAAAAAAATCATCAAAATTAACAAATAAAACCAAATTACTGCTTGGATACATCCCTTGTAAAAAGCAGTAATGACAATCATAAATACAATTTAGCATAGGAGTTGTATAAAAAAAATTCTTATCTTGTTTTTGAATAAGTTCACTTGCTTCATAAATAAAAGGAGCTTCTTTTTTAGCTAAAATAAGAGCCTGGGCATTCTTTTGAGCACGGAAAGACTGATAATATGGATTAAATCTGTCTTTGTAATGATTTATTTCTATAATTTCAGCTTCCTTAAATTTAGCTAAAATATCTTTTACATAATCATCATTTTTAACTCTTTTTTCTACATAAATATGGCTAAATCTTAA
>JALUWM010000130.1 GCA_027019465.1 Campylobacterales bacterium | reverse complement strand
ATGGTTGAAAGAGCTTTAGAAATTTTTAAGGAGATAATAAATGACTAATACAGAAACAGTTTGTGCAGTAGTTGTAACTTATAATAGAAAAAATCTTTTAATTGAGTGTTTAGAAGCATTACAAATGCAAACAAGACCGTTAGAATCGATTTATTTAGTAGATAATGCATCAACCGACAAGACTCCAGAGTTACTTTTTGAAAAAAAATATATCCAAGAATTACCTCCAGAGGAAATGAATGAACCTTGGGAAAAAGAATTTAAAATTACAAACTTAAACGATGGGAAAGCCATAAGATTTCATTATGTAAGAATGAATGAAAATACAGGTGGAGCTGGTGGATTTCACGAAGGAGTTAAAAGAGCTTTTGAAAAAGGTTATGATTGGTTATGGTTAATGGATGATGATGCTGAACCTAAAAAAGATGCTTTAGAAGCACTATTAAATTTTATAGATAAAAAACAGCTTACCCCAGTAGTAGTTGCTTCAAAAACTGTAGGTTTGTCGAACAAAATTCAAACTTTACATAGAGGATATTTCGATGTTGATAATTTAAGACAGGTTCATTTTGATGATGAAATATATACAAAAGAGTTTACAGAAATAGGATTCGCTTCATTTGTGGGGCCTCTTTTTAGCAAAAAAGTTATAGAAAAAATTGGTTTTCCAAATAAAGATTTTTTTATATGGTTTGATGATGTCGAATATAGTATCAGAGCAAATAAGTATGGGAAAATGTATATGGTAAATAATTCAACTATCGTTCATAAAGATGGTTCTGAGAATGTTGAAATAAAATATCTACCCATTGAGCAATATTGGAAAAACTTTTATGGAATTAGGAATAGGATATACATACTTAAAAAATATTTTTTTATATCAAACGGTAGAATTGTATTATTTATATGTTTTAAAGCAATAATAAAGATTTTACTCTTTGAACCACAAAAAATTAAAAGAATAAAAGTAGCATTGCGAGCTTGTAAAGATGGAATAAAAATGAAACTCGGAAAAACTTTAGATCTAAAAGAATGGTATAAATCTATAAAATGATATATTTTTTATACTTGTTTCAAAAAATATCACTGCTAATTGGATTATATTTGTTGGGGGTCAGAGACGGTGATATTATCATTATTTTTTTATATATACAAATAGCACTATCAATTGTAT
>JALUWM010000129.1 GCA_027019465.1 Campylobacterales bacterium | reverse complement strand
GTTGGAATACTTTTATTTTTATTTTCTTTCTTGCTTCCTAGTGTTGGGATTTTAGGAATGGTAGCAATATTTTCCACCATAATTTTTGCAGAGATTATGGGGGTTAGGGAACATTATTTAAAATATGGGTTTTATCTTTATAATTCCCTGCTTGTTGGAATGGGAGTAGGATATTTTTTTGACGTAACCATTTTAACTTTATTATTAACATTAATGCTTTCTATTTTAACTTTTTTGATTTCTTTTGGTTTAAATAGAATCTTTATTAACTATTCTTTACCTATTTTGTCACTGCCTTTTGCTTTTGTAAGTATGCTTTTTTATCTGGCAAGTTTGAAATATAATTCATTAATTACAAATATTTTGCATAGAGTTCCTTTTTTTGATTTAAATTTGCCTTTTAGTGCATTTTTTAAATCAATGGGAACAATTTTGTTTTTGCCATATAATATAGCGGGTTTAATAATCTCACTTATTATATTTTTTTATTCAAGAATACTGTTTTTTTTAGCAGTAGTAGGATTTTTCATAGGTGTTTGGCTGCATTCTTTATTTATTCCTTTTAGTGCTTCTTTGAATTCATTTTATAACTTTAATTTTATTTTGATTGCCATGGCTTTGGGCGGTGTTTTTTTAGTACCAAATATAAGAAGTTATGCCATTGCTGTAATTGCTGTTAGTTTGTCTGTAATTTTAATTGATGCTTTTGAAGTTTTTTTTAATTTATATTCTCTTCCTGTGTATACACTTCCTTTTAATATTATAACCATTTTTTTTATTTTACTTGCGAGTGCGGGTTATAAATATTTTAATTATGCTATTAAAGGAACACCTGAAAAATCACTTGAATATTATCTTTCTAATATTTTTAGATTTGGAGGAAATGATATAAAAATAAATTTGCCTTTTAGTGGTAAATGGAGTGTGTATCAGGCATTTGATGATGAATGGACGCATAAGGGAGATTATAAATATGCTTATGATTTTGTAATTAAAAAAGAGGGTAAAACATATCAAAATGAAGGGAATTTTTTAGAAGATTATTATGCTTTTGGCGAGGTTGTTTTAGCTCCTTGTAGCGGATATGTAGTTGCTTTAAGAGATGATTTGGAAGATAATTTTATCGGAAATGTTGATAGAGTTAATAACTGGGGGAATTATATTATTATAAAAAGTTTAAACGGCGCTTTTTATGTTGAAATTTCACATTTGATGAAAAGTTCCGTTAGTGTTAAAGTTGGTGATTATGTGGAAATGGGACAGATTATTGCCAAATGTGGAAATAGCGGATACTCTCCTGAGCCTCATATTCATATTCAAGTTCAATTTTCTCCTGTGCTTGGAGGTAAAACGATGCCTTTTAAATTTATTGATTACATAAAAGCAAATAGACTTTATTATTATTCACTTCCTAAAAAAAATGAAGAAATTGAAGCGGTAATAGTTGATAAAACAGCTAAACTTAAATTTAATTTTATTTTAGATGATGAGTTTGTTTATGAAATTTATGAAAATAATGAAAAAACAGGTGAAATTAAATTCAAAGTGAAAATGAATGAAAAAGGCGAATTTTATTTAACGGACGGGAAAAATAGACTTTATTTTTATCTGTCTGAGAAAATGTTTTATTTTTATGAATATGAAGGTAAAGAGAGTTATTTAAAAGAGCTATTTAAACTTTCTCCTAAAATACCTCTAACTAATAAAAATGTAAGTTATTACGATATTTTGCCTGTAAATATTATTATTAATGGAGTAAAAAAATATATAATTGAATTTTTGCTCTCTTTTAATTATAATTTATTTGATAAACCTGTTAAATATGAAAAAAAAACATTGGAAATAGTTTCTAAATTCGGAAAGATTTCATTTTCTTTTTATGAAAAAGGTTTTAAAACAATAGAATTTGATAACAAAAGACTAATTTTAAGGAATAAAGTATGAAAAAACTTATAATATTTTTCACGGTTTTTTTATTTGCGTTTTCAAATAAAGAAATTAGAAATATTTATTATAAATCTTATAATTATGAAAAAATGGGAGATTATAAGGATGCTATACAAGTTTTAATTCCTCTTTATAACAGATATCCACATAGTTATACGCTTAATTTGAGACTTGGATGGCTTTTTTATGTCAATAAAAAATATAATAATTCAATAAAACATTATCAAAAGGCTTCTTTGGTTTTGCCTTATTCTCTTGAACCAAAATTAGGACTTATAAAAGATTATCTCGCTATGCAAAATTATAAAGGGGCTTTAAAAATCGGTAATTTGATTTTAAGGGAGGATTATTATAATTATTATGGAAATTATTATGAAATTTTAGCACTCAAAGGAATTAAAGATTATAAAAGTGCTCTAAGCGTAATAAATAAAATGTTAACTCTTTATCCTACATCTGTTTTATTTTTAAATTCTCTTGGAGAAATTTATTATTTGGAAGGTAAAAAAGATTTGGCAACAAAAGTTTTTAAAGATGTATTAACACTTGACCCCAATAATATATTTGCAAAAAGCTATATTAAAAAATGAATATTTTAATATTTGGTTTAGAATTTGGATGTAAAGATTATGATTGCAAATATGTTTATAATGAGAATAATTTTTATAATGAAATTTTATTTAAACATTATGATGTTTTGATTATAAATTTTGATTTTTTATCTTCTTTTTTGGAAATCAATAAATTTTTTAGAGGAATAGTTATTTTTGTTTATGATTTTGTTGATGAAATTATTTATAAAAAAGCTTTGGAGATAGGGGATTATTTTTATATATTTAATGAAATATGGAAAGTTCCTTATAGATTAAAATATATTTCAAAAAAATTTTTAAATCAAACAAATAATACTTTTATTTTTAATGATTTAATATTTAATTTAAAAACAAAAACACTTTACAAAAATAGAAAAAATATCAAACTTTCTCCTTCTGAGAGAGATATTTTAAAATTGCTCATAAAAAATAAAAATAAATTTATTTCAAAAGAGTTTATTTTGGAAAACAGTGAAAATATTGATAATATTTCAAGTATAAAAGTAATTATTTCAAAACTTAGAAAAATAGGGTTTAAGATAGAAAATCAAAAAAATCTAGGATATAAAATTAAGGAGTCAAAATGAAAAAATTATTATCAATAGCATTACTTGCTAGCTTAGGATTTAGTGCAGGTTTTACGGTAATGCCTTATGGAAGTTATATTGATTATTCAAATTCTACAAAAGATTACGGTTATTTAGGCGGCGTTTATGCAAGCAGTTATAAATTTCCTTTTAAGACTGAAATAGATGGTGATTTTTTAAAATTAAAATATAAAGATGGAAATCCAAATTATTATCAAAAAGATTTAACATTTGTAGAACATTATTATTTTGGAAAAAATTATGAAATTCATGGAGGTATTCATAATATTTTTATTTCTCAATCAGGTAATTCAAATCATTATCAAAAAGTTTTATTTGGAGGTATTTTATACTACAAATATTTAAAATATAACACAGGAGTTGATTATTATTATTCTTTTTATAGAAATTTTCATGTTCAACAAATAACCCCAAAAATAGGATTTAATTTCGGTAATTATTATTCACCTGAAGGTTCTTTTTATGCTCAGGCAAAGGTTAATTATATACATATTTCTGATAAGATAAAAGCTGGAATACCAAAAGATAATTATTGGAATACAGATTTAAAATTTTCTAATTCTAAAGGCCCTTGGACTACTACATTAAAAGCTTCTATAGGTAAAAATGCATATAAAATAGCAAATGGAGGATTTGTTGTCTATAATTTAGGGGAAGAATATAAATACAGTGGAGGAATTGATATCTCTTATGCCTTAAATAAAACAAGTGCTCTAAAAGTGGGATATAGTAGAAGTAAATTTGAAGAAAATAATAAAAATGCATACTCAAATGTATTCGTAGCATCTTATATATCAAGTTTTTAATGAGGGGATTTGTATTAAATACAGTAAAAGTAAGAGATGAAGATTTAATTGTTAGGATTTTAACGAAAAATGAAGTGTTAACTCTTTATAGATTTTATGGAGCAAGGCATTCTTATATAAATGTTGGATATTTAATTGATTTTGTTGTTGAGGAATCTGCAAAAACTACTATAAAAAGACTTAGAAATGTAGTTCAGCTTTCTTTTTCTTTTCTTTTTAATTTAGAAAAGATGTTGAATTATAAAATTTTTATAAATCTTCTTAATACTCATTTAAATGATATTACAAAAATTGATAATTTTTACTATAATCTTTTATTGAAAATTACTAATTCAATGCAAGAAAGGAATTCAAAAAGACTTTTGATTGAAAGTTATATAAACTTACTTGAAAAAGAAGGAAGACTTCATAAAGATTTTATCTGTTTTTTGTGTGAAAATAAAATATATAAAAAAGTAGCTTTGGCAAGAGGTTTTTTACCTGCACATGAAAAATGTATTTATGATAAAGGCTTTAGTGAAAAAAAATTAATAGAGCTTTTTGAAAATAAAAAAACTATTCTTTTTAATGATGAAGAAATAGAAAAACTTTGGAAAATTATGAATTTGGGATTTTAAAGAATGGAAAATGGAGAATAGAAAATGAGAGTATTAATAGTTGGTGCAGGAATTATTGGTATGACATTAGCCTATGAATGGCAAAAAAGAAATCCAAATGATGACATAATAATTATAGATAAAGAATCTCACGAAGCAGTGCATGCAAGCGGTAAAAACAGCGGGATTTTACATGCTGGATTTTATTATAATAGCGATTCTCTAAAAGCAAAATTAACTGCTGATGGAAATAGATTAATGAAAGAGTTTTGCAAAGAGAAAAATATAAAAATAAACGAAACAGGAAAACTTGTTGTAGCTAAGAATGAAGAAGAACTTGAGACACTAAAAGAGCTTGAAAAAAGAAGTAAATCAAATAATGCTGGGGCTTATTTGATAAGTGAAGAGGAGGCTAAAAAAATAGATGAAAACGCAAAAACTCATAAATTTGCCCTTTATTCTCCAAATACTGCAAGTGTCAATCCAAGAGAAGTATGCAAGGCTTTAAGGAAAGATTTAGAAGAAAAGGGAGTTGAATTTATTTTTAATATGCCTTTTGGAAAATATAATAAAAGTTATGATTTTTTAATAAACGCAGCAGGGCTTTATGCCGATAAAATAGCCCATAAGTTTAATATAGGTCAAAATTACAGTGTTATCCCTTTTAAGGGGCTATATTTAAAATATTTAGGAATAGATAAAATAAAAACTCAAATTTATCCCGTGCCAAATATAAAAAATCCTTTTTTAGGTGTTCATTTTACGCTTATGGCTGATAATACTATTAAAATAGGACCAACGGCAATTCCTGCATTTTGGAGAGAAAATTACGCCGGGTTTAGCCTCTTTAATTTTAATGAAATAATGGAAATTTTAGGTATTGAAGCTAAAATGTTTTTTAGGCATAAATGGTTTAGAAATTTAGCGTTTTATGAAATGAAATATTATCTGCCTAAAAATTTAATAAACGAAGCAAAAAAACTTGTTTATAAACTAAGAGGAGATTTTAAAGTTTATCCGCCAGGAATCAGGGCACAGCTTGTTAATTTAGATGATTTAAGTTTGGTTATGGACTTTTTAGTTGAAAAAAGAGAAAATCAAATTCATATCTTAAATGCAGTCTCCCCCGCTTTTACGGCTGCTTTTGCGTTTAGTAAGTATGTGTTAGGAGAAAAAGACTTAGAATTGCTATAATTATAAAAATAAAAAAGGATTTTAAATGGAAAAATTAAATAAAGTTATAGAAAAAATTAAAAAAGATAAAGATTTAGACGATGTAGCAAAAGATACTACCATTGAGCATTTAAGAGAATGGTATAATGAAAAAAAATCAATAGCTTATTTAGAAGAAAAAATAGAAGAATGGTGGGATAAAATTCTTCCTTATTTGGATGAAGCAGGGCTTATTTAATAATAATAGTTTTAATCTCTGTCATTTCTTCTATTACATATTTTGCACCTTCTCTCCCAAGACCGCTTAATTTCATACCTCCGTATGGCTGAATATCAAATCTAAGCGTTGGAATGTCATTTACAATCACTCCTCCGGCTTCAAAATCATCTATCGCTTTTTTTGTTAAATCAATTCTATTTGTAAAGATTGAATATTGAAGTCCGTAAGGAGAGTTATTTATTTTTTCAATAGCTTCTTCATAACCGTTAACTTTTACTAAACTGACGATAGGGGCAAAAACCTCTTCACATACGATTTTCATATCATCCGTTACATCTGCTAATATTGTAGGAGCTAAAATATTTTCGCTTCTTTTGCCACCTGCTATTATTCTAGCACCTTCATTAACAGCGGAATTAATCCAATTCTCAGCCCTTATAGCGGCATCTTTATTAATTAAAGGTCCCATAAAAGTATCTTCTTCAAAAGGATCTCCAACTTTTAGTTTAGAAGCTTCAATTCCAAGTTTCTCGGCAAATTCATCATAAATTTTGCTATCAACATAGATTCGTTGTAGTGAAATACAAACCTGTCCGCTGTTTGCAAATGCTCCAACGGCACATCTTTTAGCCGCTAAATCCAAATCAGCCGTGCTTTCTATAAATGTTGCCGCATTTCCGCCAAGTTCTAAGGTTACTTTTTTGATTCCTGCATTTTGAATAATGATTTTTCCAACCGGTACACTTCCTGTAAAACTTATTACTCTTGGAATTGAACTTTTAACAAGCTCACTTCCAACATCAGCATCGCCGTAAACAACATTAAGTGCACCAGGAATTATATATTCACTTTCAATAAATAATTTTGCAAAAGCATAAGCTGTATATGGAGCTTCCGGAGTTGGTTTTAATATAACGCTGTTACCTGCAATTAGTGCCGGGGCTATTTTATGGGCTACGAGATTTAGCGGGAAGTTAAAAGGGGTAATGGCTACCACAACGCCGGCTGGGACTCTTTTATAAAAGCTGATTGTTTCAGTTCCGCTTTTAGTAGCATCTGTTGGGATTGTCTCTCCTAAAATATGATAACCCTCAGCAGCGCAGATTTTAAGGTTTTCTATACATCTGTTTACTTCTATTTTTGCCTGGGATATAGGCTTTGCAACTTCAAGAGTTATATATTCTGCAAATTCTTCTTTTCTTTCTTCTAGTTTTTTTGCAACATCTTCAATTAATGCAATTCTTTGATAAAGAGGAGATTTTTTTGTCTTTTCAAAAGCTCTTTTTGCGGCTTCAAGAGCCTTTTTTGCATCTTCAATTGAACATTTTACATATTTAGTAAAAGCTTTTTTTGTATAAGGGTTTATAATCTCTTTAAGCTCTCCATTAAACTCTTTCCCATCTATAACTTTTTTTGCTATTAATGACATATTTTCTCCTTTT
>JALUWM010000128.1 GCA_027019465.1 Campylobacterales bacterium | reverse complement strand
AGCCAAGATTTATGAGGCATTAGAGGAAATCCGCTGTAAACTCCAGAAGTTTTAACAGATTTTGTAACCCCGCCTCTGGCTGCAATTGTGGTAAAAGGAGCAATTTCAAGGTGTCCCGCCGTTGCACTCTGACCTCCCATTACAACATTTCTTCCTAGTTTGCTTGAGCCTGAAAGTCCAACTTGTGAAACTAAAATAGAATATTCCCCTATTTCACAGTTATGTCCTATTTGAACAAGATTATCTATAATTGAGCCTTTTTTGATTCTAGTCTCTCCAAAAACAGCTCTATCAATAGTAGTATTTGCCCCTATTTCGACATCATCTTCTATAACCACTCTTCCTAAATGATATATTTTTATATGTCTTCCGTCTTTTGTATGAGCATATCCAAATCCGTCACTTCCTATTACACTTCCTGCGTGGATTTTTACATTTTTACCTATTTTAGTGTCTCTATAAATTGTAACATTTGGATAAATAATACATCCTTCATCAATCTCAACATAAGCTCCAACAGTTACATTTGGCATTATTTCCACATTTGCTCCGATTTTAGCACCTTTTCCAATTACTACGCCTTTATAAACTTTTGCACTGGTATTAATTTGATAACCGCCATCTTCAAAAGGAGGATTTACAAAAAGTTTAGTTAAAAATGCAAGTTTTAAATACGGTTCATCCGTAATTAAAGGAATAACTCCGCTAGGAAGTTTATTTGCGTCTTCTTTTCTTATTAAAACCGCAGCCGCTTTTGTGTTTTTAAGATATTTTTCATATTTTTTGTTTTCTAAAAAGCTAATTTCACTCTCATTTGCATCAGTTAAAGTATTTATTCCCGTGATTTTTTTATCAACAGAGCAATCAATATTTAAATATTCGCAAATCTCTTTTAAATTTAATTCTTTTTTATCTTTTTTCATTATACATTTTTCATTTTCCATTAATTCTCCATTCTTCATTTATCTCTCAATTACACTAACTCCACTTCTAACAATCTCTAAATTTTTATATTTAATTGCCATAGCTTTTAAGAAATTATCGATTCTATCAGGTCTGTCTACAACGCTTACTACTATATGTTTATCATTTACATTACTTATTTTTCCGTTATAACATCTGGCAATTGCATCAATATCAGCTAAATTATCTTTAACTTCTTTTAAAGGAAATTTAACCATTGCCATTTCTTTTTGAATAAAATTATCACTTTCAATAACTTTATAAACAGGAATTAATTTATAAAGCTGTTTTACGATTTGCTCAAAAATTTTGGGGTCACCTTCGCTCATTATTGTCATTCTACTAAATTCGGAATTTAAAACAGGAGCAACTGTTAGAGATGTTATATTATAACCTCTTGCGGCAAACATATTAACAACCCTTGCCAAAACTCCATGTTCATTTTCTACTATTACAGATATTATTCTTTTCATTTCTCTTCCTTAAAGATAAGCATATTTTTTAAAGGAGAATTTGGTGGAACCATTGGTAAAACATCTTCTCTTCTATCTATTTGAACATCAATAAACACAACTTTATCAGATATAAACGCTTTTTGTAAAACTTCAATAAATTCCTCTTTTTTACTAACTCTATATCCAACAGCCCCCATACTTTCAGCCAATTTAACAAAATCAGGCTGAACATCTGCTAAATCTGTTTCACTAAGTCTATCATCATAAAACATAGTCTGCCACTGTCTTACCATTCCAAGATAATTGTTATTTAAAATAATATTAATTACAGGCAAATTATATTTATATCCTACAAGTGTTTCTTGAATATTCATCATAATACTTCCATCACCTGTAAAGTTTATAACCACTTTATCTTTCTTGCCTTCTTTTGCTCCAATGGCTGCTGGAAAACCAAATCCCATAGTCCCAAGACCGCCGCTTGTTAAAAACTGTTTAGGATAAGTAAAAGGATAAAATTGAGCTGTCCACATTTGATGTTGCCCAACATCTGTAGAAATAACTACATCTTCTGGTGCCAATTCTCCTGTCTTCTCTATAACCCACTGAGGTTTTATAACCTCATCACTATTAGCATATTTTAAAGGATAAAGTTCTTGATATCTGTCTAAAACATCTCTCCACTCTTTAAATCTGTCTGTATCAATTCCGTCAAATAAAATAGGCATCATCTCTTCTAAAACTAATTTTACATCTCCTACAATTGGATATTTAGTTTCAACCACTTTTCCTATTTGACTTGGGTCAATATCAATATGGATAATATCAGCATTTTTTGCAAATTCATCAATTTTTCCTGTAACCCTGTCATCAAACCTGGCACCAAGAGAGATAATTAAATCAGCATCATTCATTGCCATATTTGCTGCAAAGCTCCCGTGCATTCCTACCATTCCGTATAGATAAGGAGAGTCAAATCTTAATACACCTCTTGCCATTAGCGTTTCAACAGAAGGTATTTTGGTATATTCTACTATTTCTCTAATTAACTTATAAGCCCCGCTTAAAACGCTTCCGCCGCCTATATAAAAAACAGGTTTTTTAGCTCTTTTTATAGCTTCAACCGCTCTTTTTATAGCTCTTTTATTTCCTTTATAAGTCGGTTTATATGTTATTAAATCAACTTTCTCAGGATATTCAAATTTTGTTTTTGCTATTGTTACATCTTTTGGAATATCTATATGTACAGGCCCTGGTCTTCCACTTCTTGCTAGATAAAAGGCTTCTTTTATAATATATGCCAAATCTTCTACATTTTTAACTAAAAAGTTGTGTTTTGTAACAGGTCTTGTAACTCCTACAGCGTCAACTTCTTGAAATGCGTCTGTTCCTATTGCAGTTGTAGGTACCTGGCCTGAAATTACCACCATTGGAATAGAATCGGTATAAGCAGTTGCAATTCCTGTAATTGCATTTGTTAGCCCTGGTCCGCTTGTAACCATAGCAACGCCGACTTTGCCTGTAGCCCTTGCATATCCATCAGCCATATGAACGGCACCTTGTTCATGCTTTGCTAAAATATGCTTGAATTTATCTTGTTTATATATTTCATCATACACATTCATAATAGCACCGCCCGGATATCCAAAAACCGTTTTAACACCCTCTTTTATCAGACTCTCAATTACTATTTGCGCCCCGGTTAATCTCATTTATAGCCTTTTTTACGAAATTATAACAAAAAAGTAAATGGGTAAACTCCAACTCATCTGCATCCTTCTATCGCAACTCCTTCTCTTAGCCCGTCATCACAAACAATACATTCATTATATTTTGTAAGTTTAAAAATCTCTTTAAAGATATAAATACCACTTAAGATCAAATCACCTCTTCCAACTCCTACTAATTCTTCTCTTTTTTTCATTTCCATTTTCATTAATTTTTCAAGCCAATAATCCAAATCCTCAGGAGTTACAACAGTTCCATTAACTCTATCAGGATTATATGTCTTATACTCCATTCCAAGCTTAAGAGCTGCTATTGTAGTAGGAGTCCCACTACTTGCTGTAAAAATTTTAGGTTTTTTATATGTACTAAATGCAAAGTCTAAAAAACTTTTAATTTTTGAAGCCTCTTTTTTTATTGTGTATTTAATAGCCTCAGGAGTTTTATATTTTTGTGTTAAAGTAACAATTCCCATTTTATAACTTTCAGATACAACATCATTTTTATGTTTTAAAATAACTTCAGTGCTTCCTCCTCCAATATCAATTAATAAAAAATTAATAATATCAGTATCATTACATTTTTTAATACACTCTTCCACTGCCAAAGCATCATAATAAGCCTCTTTATCAGCAGAAATTATTTCAAATTTAACGCCTGTTTTTTCTTCAATTTCTTTTAAAACTTCATATTTGTTTTTTGCTCTTCTTAATGCCTCAGTAGCAACCGCTTTTATTTTATCGTTAAACTCTATTTTCTCTTTTGCCGCGTTTATTGCTTTAATTATTCTCTCAATTGCTTCATTTGAAATCATTTTAGTTTCAACCAGCCCATCAGCTGTTTTTACTATTTTTTCAAATTCTCCTAATTTTTCTTTTGTTTTGCAGTCAATTTTTACAATTCTTACGGTGTTACTTCCTAAATCAATCCCTATCATTTATTTCCTTTATTTTAAATTGTATATTGATATATGGGTGAATGAGTATATGGGCAAATGTTTATGGATATATGAGTAAAACATACTTCACACATCCACTCATCTTCTCATTTACCCATCAACTTCCTCTTTCCTATTTTCTAATCTGCCCATTTCCTAAAATTTTATATTTATATGTTGTTAAATCATCAATTCCCATAGGACCTCTTGCATGAAGTTTATTTGTAGAAATTCCAACCTCAGCACCAAATCCAAACTCTCCCCCATCCGTAAATCTTGTAGAAGCATTTACATAAACACATGCACTGTCAACTCTATTTAAAAACTCTTCTGCAACGCTAAAATTTTCCGTAATTATAGAATCGCTATGCCCACTTCCATATTTTTCTATATGCTCTATTGCTTCATTTACATTATCAACTATTTTTATAGATAAAATCTTATCAAGATACTCTGTGTTCCAATCTTCTTCACTTGCAGGATTTATATCAATATATTCAAGAGTAATCTCACATCCTCTAAGCTCTACTTCATTTTTTTGCATTTCTTCTTTAATTTCGGGTAAAAATTTAGCAGCAATATCCCTATCAACCAATAACGTTTCAAGTGCATTACAAACTCCTGGTCTTTGCACTTTTGCATTTATAGAAATTTTTAGGGCTTTTTTAATATCTGCATCTTTATGCACATAAATATGACAAAGACCTTTATCGTGTTTAACCACCGGAACTTTTGAATTTTCGCTTACAAATCTAATTAAAGATTCTCCTCCTCTTGGAATAATCAAATCTAAATATTTATCTTGCTTTATAAGCCACTCAACACCGCTTCTTGAATAATCAGGCAAAAGCGATACTATATCTTCAGGAAGGTTGTTTTCTTTTAATGTATTTCTTAAAATTTCTATAATAACTCTGTTTGAATGAAAAGCTTCTTTTCCGCCTTTAAGAATGCAAGCATTTCCGCTCATAAATGTAAGACCTGCCGCGTCACTTGTAACATTTGGTCTAGATTCATAAATAATTCCTATTACCCCTATTGGAATTTTTACTTTTTGAATTTCAAGACCGTTATCAAGTCTCCATCCATCAATAATTCTTCCAACAGGATTTTTTAATTTAGCAATATCTCTTAGGGCATTTGCCATAGAAGTTACTCTTTTTTCATCTAAAAAAAGTCTATCAAGCAAGGCTGAATTTAAATTATTTTCTTTTGCATAATCCATATCTTTTTTATTTGCTTCTATAATCTCATTTGAATATTTTTCTAAATTGTCAGCCATTTTATTTAAAATATCTCTTTTTTCTTTTCCATTTAACATAGCTACTGTTTTGCTAGCATCTTTTACTTTTTGTAAAACTTCTATCATAGCCATCCTTTTTTTAGTAATTTTATCATAAAGTGTTACTTTTTTTCACTACATTCATTATAAAATAATTACAAAAAGTTACATTTTACCCATAAACTAAGTTATAATTCATATAAAAAGTAAGGAGTATTTATGAGTAAAATATTTGATTTAGTGGTAATAGGTGCAGGTCCGGGTGGAATTAGTGCCGCTGTAGAAGCACAGCTTGCAGGAGTAGAAAAAGAAAAAGTATTAATTTTAGAAAAATCAGATGCTCATAACGAAACTGTAAGAAAATTTTATAAACACGGAAAAAGAGTTGATGTTGATTGGAACGGCATCAAAGCAGAATTTCACGGACATTTAACTTTTACACAGGGAAGCAAAGAAGAATATATTAAACAGTTTGATGAAATCATTGAAAAATATAACTTAAAAATTGTATACAATCACCATGTATATGCAGCTCACAAAAAAGAAGACGGAATTTTTGAAATAGAATCAAACCACGAACTTGGAGTAATTAAATCAAGAAAAGTAGTTGTAGCAATCGGGGTGATGGGTAAACCAAACAAACCGGCTTATAAATTCCCTCCAAAAATAAGACCAAGACTAAACTTCAATCTTGATAAAGTCTGCCCTGGTGAAAAAGTTATGATAGTAGGCGGAGGGGATACTGCCGGTGAATATGCTTATGGGCTTGTTGATATGAATTTAAACTGCGATGTAACACTAAACTACAGAAAAAGTGAAATTACAAGAATGAATCCTACAAACAAAGAAATTGTAGAAAGATACATTAAAGAAGGAAAAATAAACTCAAGACTTGGAGTTGATGTTGAAAATGTAGAAGCTACTGAAGATGGAAAAGTAAAAGTAAACTTCAAAGATGGCTCAAGTGAAGTATTCGATAGAGTTGTATATGCTCTTGGAGGAACAACACCTACTGAATTTTTACAAAACTGCGGAATAGAAATGGCGGATAAATGGACTGCAAAACACGATCCTAAAACTTTTGAAACAAATGTAGAAGGTATGTATGTAATAGGAGATGTGGTTGAAGGAGCTCAATCAATAGCTGTTGCAATCAATCACGGATATTACGCAGCTCTTGATATAGCTAAAAAGTTAGGAAATTAATCCTTTTTCCCTATCTCTTCTATTATTTCTACATCAATAATATCATCATTGTCGTTTTTATAATTTTTATATACTTTAAATTCTCTTTTAGGCAAAAACTTATGAACAATCCATTTAGCAAACGGTTCAATAAGCATTAAAACACCTAAAATATCGGTAAAAACTCCTGGCACAATGAGCAAAACCGCCCCTATAAATTTAAAAAGCCCAATAGAAATAAACTCATCTTCGTCAATTTCTCTTTTTAACACTCTTTGCATACTCTCCTGCATAGAAAAAGGAAGAGTTTTTATGATATAAATTCCTACAAAAAATGTAAAAACAATCTCTAAAAAAAGCCCAAGAGGCGTAAAAACAACTGCAAACTCATAACTAATTAAAATTTCTAAAAACATATAAACTAAAAAATATATCAATCCCATATAATCTCCTCTATTTTATCTATCTCTTTTTTATCAAAAACAACATCAACAGGCTTAAAAAGAGATTCTTTTACTCTAAATTTAAAAGCCCCTCTTTTTTCTAAATCATACTTTTGAGGTTTTATATATAAATCAATATCCCCTCCCCTCTTATCTTCCAACCTGCTGCCAAACACAAAAACTCTTGTTTTGTCTCCAAAATATTTTTTTGCCAGATTAAGAATTATCATCTTTTCTTTTTTGCTTAATCTCATAATACTACTCCTAAAAAATCCAATGAATTTTTTAGGAATTTAATACTTCTAAAACTTTCTCAAATGCTTCTTCTTTATTAACTTCAAATTTTTCTCCTGTTTTTCTGTTTCTAACTTCCACTTTGCCGTCTTTTAGTTTTTTACCAACAATTACACAAACAGGAAATCCTATAAGCTCAAAATCAGCAATCTTAGGACCAAATCTTT
>JALUWM010000127.1 GCA_027019465.1 Campylobacterales bacterium | reverse complement strand
GGTAAAAGATATACTTATTGCAAGTGTAGATGGTTTAAAAGGATTTCCTGAAGCAATAAATTCAATTTATCCAAATACAGAAGTTCAATTATGCGTAATTCATCAGATTAGAAACTCTTTAAAATATGTGGCTTCCAAAAATCAAAAAGAGTTTATGAAAGATTTAAAAAAAGTGTATCAAGCTATATCTAAACAAGAAGCTGAATTAGAACTTGACAGACTTGAAGAAAAATGGGGAGATTACCCTATTGTTATTAAATCCTGGAGGAATAAGTGGGATAATTTATCTAATTATTTTAAATATCCTGAAAATATAAGAAAAGTTATTTATACAACAAATATTATTGAATCTGTTCATAGACAATTTAGAAAACTCACAAAAACTAAAGGTGCTTTTCCTAATGAAAATTCGCTATTAAAATTACTCTATCTAGGTATTCAAAATGCACAGAAAAAATGGACTATGCCGATTAGAAATTGGAATCTTACACTTTCTCAACTAGCAATTTTATTTGAAGGAAGATTAGATGAAGCTTTAAATTTATGATATAATTTTCTCAGCTGACACGGAATATTGAACGGTCTCATTTTTTCCAATTTTGTTTTTAAAAAAATTTATCAAAAAGTTCCTTTATTTTCTTATTTTTTTCAAATAAAAAAATAATTGTTCCAACTCCTGCAAAAATTCCTGCATATAAGAAATAACCTTTTAATATTAAAAATACCATAGGAATTATTACTAAAAAAATAATATATAATCTTTTTATAAACATTTTTATCCTTATAAGGCCTTTTTTAAGCTCTTTTTAAGCTCTTTTTAATATAATCATATTAACAAAAAACATTAAGGAGTTAACATGAAAATAAAACATCTAAGTTTATCAAAAGCTAAACAAATAATCCATGCATATGTGCCGTTATTGTTTATTATTTTATTTCCAAAATCATTTTTGGGAGTATTTTTTGCAGTTGGATATATACTTATTACCGGATATGTCTATTTAGACAGAAGTTTAAAAAACTATCCCAGTGAAACATATGAATATTACAATGTAAATCTTTTATTAACACTTATACTGATTGCTTTACATATAAACGCATTATAAAATGATATTTTTTACAAAATGACAATGAAAAAGGAAAAGAAATGATAAATATTGATGATTCTAAAAAGGAATTAATAAAAAATATAAAAAAATCTAGTGATATATATAAAATTTTAGAAG
>JALUWM010000126.1 GCA_027019465.1 Campylobacterales bacterium | reverse complement strand
CAATCTCAAAATAATACTTGATCAATTTCATGTCTTTTATGACGATGTCAAGCAACTCTTTTAACTCATCATTGCTTTGCAATAACTCATCTACTCCTATCTTAACTAATGGTAATTTTGCTTTTATTGTTATTTTTTTAACAATATTTGCACCTCCTTTGTGCGTTAAATTAGCAAATAAAATTAATTTGCATTATGAAACGTTCTGTAATAAAAACAAAGCGCTTCAAAAAGAAAATATATTTTCTTTGACTTGAATTTTTATATTTTTTTAGTTTCAGTGATAAAAAATACTAAGTAGATTTATTATTTTTACTGTCAAGTTTTAATACAATTTTTAAGATATGTACAAGAGATTTTTTCAAGTAAAATGTCATATAGATTGGGATGCAGCTTTAATAATAGTGTTGTTAAAGTTAAGCTTATAAAAAGAAAAAGTGTTTATTAAATTCATCAAGAACTTATTGAGAATTGTAAACTTCGGAAAAGTTTTAGAACCCCTTTATGCAGGGTTATTTCTTGCTAATATTTTTTGAATTTTAATGTTTAGATGTTAATCTAAAAATATTGAATACTCTATTTTAGGGGGGTTTAATAAAAGAAGTACTGATAAAAGTTGTAAACATTTGAATAAACATTATTTTTTTCTACTTTTCTGTGTCTATGAAAGCCTAAGAATAGGGCGATATAAGATTTTTCCAAAGTTATAGTGAGAATGAAACTGTGCAAATGATATGTAGTTTAGTTAATAAAAAAGTAAGAAATTGTTATAATTTTAGAAAATATATTATATTAAATTAGGTTTAAAATTGAGAGAGCTATAGTGAGGGGTGTAACATGCTAGAAATGTTACTGAATTATTTTCCATTGCAAACGTGTGATCAACATAACACTTCTAGCGTGTTACTACTACGACTATTTGCGTATTTTTTTAAATCAAAAGTATAATTTATAACATAAAATGCTACTATCTTTATATCTCTTTATTTATTATTATTACCATTATTTTTGCCCATCCTATGACGCTGCTGAGCTGTCGAAAAAAACTAAATCGTTGAAAATGTAACGTCACTGATGCGCCGAAATAGTATCACATCCAAAAAAAATTTGGAAGACAAGTTAATATTAAAAAATTAATATGAAGAGATTATATCGTAGTTTAAATAAAAAATCAAATCTTTTATCAATACGTTATGTCTTAAAGCATCCGCTCTTTAAAATAAAGAAACATTTTTTTATTATAATACTGTG
>JALUWM010000125.1 GCA_027019465.1 Campylobacterales bacterium | reverse complement strand
TACCCCCGTTCCTAATAATGCAAACGCTTATAATGTAGAATATATTATTACTCCTAAAAATGCCCCTGCCCCCGTAACTATTAATTATTATGTTACTAAAGCCGCTACCTCTTCCTCTTCCGCCCCTACTGGGGCAGTGTCTGCAGCGCCTGCAATAGTTGCGACTCCTACTTATAAATTAGGAGAGACGAAATATATAGGAAAAGAAATTATTATAAAAAAGAATACTTCTCCGGAGGCTAAGGCAGATCCAGCTCTCTCTAAAAATAAAGCTGCAAAACCTAAAGTCGTTACGAAGAATTATAATTCTTTTGTAAATCCCGCGCAAAATGCAATAACAACCGCTTTTAATTATAAAATTTCTCTTTTTACCTGTCCTTCCGTTTCTCCCAAATGTCCCAACTCTATAGAAATAGACTGGAACAATATGGGAATAAAAGGAAAATATAAAATTCCCGACCCGATGTGCGCTGTAATAACTGCAATAGATAATCCTAAAATTTCCCCTGCAATAACTACTGCGGGTAATTTAATAGTCTTAATAGCCGGGATTTTAGGCGCATTGTCGCTTTTTAGGAGGAATTAATGTCTTATTTAGTTAAAGTAGCAATGTTTGCAGCGTTTGTTGCGCTGTTATATTTTGCAATAGGAATAGCTACAAAAGAAGCAAGCACCTTTATTGCAAGCCATTTTGCCCTGGGAAATAACGCTATATATATATTACATAAGCTTAAAATCTGCGAAGCTGTTAATATTTATATAAGCGCGGTTATAGGTTCGTGGATAGTTAATAAAATTATAAACTACTGGGCGGCGTAATGGCTATAGAAATAATTGTGGGAAATGTAGGTGCAGGCAAAAGCTATTACGCAACTTATCAAATTTGGGAAGAGATCAAGAAAATATATAATGCGGAGGTAACCGGAAAGCCTTATAAATATACACATATTCTAACAAATATAGAAGGGATAAAACCTAACAAGTACGTAAAGGTCTTAAAAGTAGCCGAGTTAATAAAATTATGGGAATGGGAATTAAAACAATATAAAACGTGGGAAGATAAATATTCCGAGGCTCCTACGGAAGAAATAGATTTTTATAATTTTAAATCCCCAAAATGGAAAGAAGAGCCGGAAAGCATTGTTACACATTTTATAAATAAAAAAGACAATATAAGGCAATTTAACAGCGTCAACGACAAGATCCTACATCATATTAATATCCCTTCCGATATAGAAACCGCTTATATTAATTATGTAA
>JALUWM010000124.1 GCA_027019465.1 Campylobacterales bacterium | reverse complement strand
TGAAACAAGAATGAAACTTAAAACTATGCAGCTTCAAGATACGTCTTTAGTTTCTAAAATTAGAAAAGACATCGCAAGAATTAAAACTGCGATGAGACAAAAAAGGGGTAACTAATGCCTAAAAGAACGATTTCAGGAAAAGTTATTAAAAAAACAGGTGATAAAACTGTTAATGTATTAGTTGAAAAAAAAGTTTTACATCCTAAATATCATAAAATTGTTAAAAAATTTAAAAAATATTTAGTGCATGATGAAGAAAATACAGCTAATGTAGGTGATATTGTAACTGCAATTGAGCACAGACCAATTTCTAAAAGAAAGACATTTGTTCTTAAAGAAATTGTAGAAAGAGGAGAATAATTATGATTCAACCATTTACTAGATTAAAAGTTGCCGATAATAGCGGTGCTAAAGAAATTATGTGTATCAAAGTTTTAGGCGGTTCTAAAAGAAGATATGCCACAGTAGGTGACATTGTTGTCGCTTCTGTTAAAAAAGCTTTACCTAATGGAAAAATTAAAAAAGGTCAGGTTATTAAAGCTGTAATAGTTAGAACTAAAAAAGAAGTTCAAAGAGAAAATGGTTCATTAATTAGATTTGATGATAACGCAGCTGTTGTTATCGATGCTAAAAAAGAACCTGTTGGAACTCGTATTTTCGGACCTATTGCAAGAGAAGTAAGATACGAAGGCTTCCAAAAAATTACATCACTAGCTCCGGAGGTGTTATAATGAGTGCAAGAAAAAATCTACCTCCTAAATTTAAAATCAAAAAAGGCGATACTGTAAAAGTAATTGCCGGAGATGATAGAGGTAAAATAGGAACAGTTATACAAGTGCTTCCTAAAGTTGAAAAAGTTATTGTTGAAGGTGTAAATAAAGTGAAAAAAGCTGTTAAACCTACTGAAGAGAATCCAAAAGGTGGCTTTATTCATATAGAAAAACCAATTCACATCTCTAACGTAAAAAAAGTAGAAGGCTGAGGCGATGTTTGAAGTAAAAGAAAAATATACAAACGAAGTAAAACCAAAACTGGTTGAAGAATTCGATATTAAAAATCCAATGTTAATTCCTGCATTGGAAAAAATAGTTGTAAGTGCAGGTGTTGGAGAAGGTATGAAAGATAAAAAGTTTCTTCAAAGTGTTGCTGATACACTTACAATTATAACAGGGCAAAAAGCTGTAATTACACCTGCTAAAAAATCTGTTGCAGGTTTTAAAGTTAGAGAAGGTATGCCTGTTGGTGTAAAAGTTACTCTTAGAGGTGAAT
>JALUWM010000123.1 GCA_027019465.1 Campylobacterales bacterium | reverse complement strand
ATACAGCTCCTTCTTGGGAAATAGATAATTGGGAAGATAGATTTAGAATATTTAGGCAACCAAATATAAGTACACCATGAACAGAATTTTTTACCATAACAAATACCTGAAACGTCTGAATCTGAACAACTGATCCACAGTGGAAATTGGATGTTAGGAATTTAAGTACTGTAAATAGTCGGATTGTGGGAAGTTTTGAATGAAATAATAAAGATGCTTCTCATTTGATAATTCAGAATCAAAATTCTAAGTGAAGGGCAATATTACAAGTAAGAGGTAAAGATAATACTTATAATTGAGATGCTCCTCGGCTTGATATAAGTGTTTCAAATGTTACTAAAAAAGCACTAATATATTGAAATGTAAAATCTATATCTTTTGTTACCTGAAACGTCTGAATCTGAACAACTGATCCAAAGGCAAAGTTGGATGTGAATGGAGATATAAGGGCTAATTGGGTTTACAAAACTTCTTGTCCGTCTTGAATGTATAAGTATTGAAATGTTTGTATAGATGCTACTCATTCATCAACTACTGCTAATCGGAATACTGCTGTTGTAAATTGTTCAAATGCTGGTAAACAACTTTGTTCAATTGCAGATGTAACAGTAGCTATGCATGGTTGACTACATAATTTTACAAATGAATGGTTATTGGATTTTTCAAAAGATGATTATTATGCTTATATAAACATACCTAATAATCGGCAAGATCCTGAAGGTGTAGATGGACCAAATCGGTCTAAATATAGGTATTATAGATGTTGTGTCCATTTAAATCCTTAAATTTAATTTTTAATATTTTATTATTTAAATATGAATAAAAAAATTTTAATATGGAGTTTATTTATTATAGTTCCTTTATTATCTGCATGTTCTCAACAACAAACATGAACTGTCGAAAAAAATAATTCTCAAGCAAGTTCAAATAATCCTATAAATAATAAACAACTCGAAACTTGAAAATTACATGAAGTGAATCAAGATAATATAGTTTCTACAAACTCTTTAACAAAAAAGAAAGATAATAACTTGTATAAAAATAAGTCTATATCTAAAAAAAAAGAAGTTGTTAGCAGTGCTGAAGTAGTTTCCAATAATACAGCTAATGATAATACTTCAAAAAACCCCGATTCAGAATTATCAAAAGAAAATAATAATTCTGAAGATAGTAATTCTAAAGAAAGTAAAAAAGTAATAAAAGAAATGAGACAAATAAATGAATCATCACAAAAACCTTGATTTACAAAGATAAATTGTAAAGAAAATTATA
>JALUWM010000122.1 GCA_027019465.1 Campylobacterales bacterium | reverse complement strand
AAGGAAGAGGTCGGCGGTTCAATCCCGCCTATGGGCTCCAGCAAGGCCTTGTTGGAGTTCATAAAGAGCTAATTATATAAAAATTTAAATGGAGGAATAAAATGGCAAAAGAAAAATTCCAAAGAACCAAACCACACGTTAATATTGGAACAATAGGTCATGTTGACCACGGTAAAACTACTTTAACAGCAGCTATTTCTGGTGTTTTAGCAACAAAAGGTCTTTCTGAAATGAAAGATTATGATCAAATCGATAATGCACCTGAAGAAAGAGATAGAGGTATTACTATTAATACTTCTCACGTTGAATATGAAACAGAAAACAGACATTATGCTCATGTTGACTGTCCAGGACATGCCGATTATGTTAAAAACATGATTACTGGTGCTGCACAAATGGATGGAGCTATCTTAGTTGTTGCAGCGACTGATGGTCCTATGCCTCAAACAAGAGAACATATCCTTCTTTCAAGACAAGTTGGTGTTCCTTCTATAGTTGTATTTTTAAATAAAATGGACTTAGTAGATGATGAAGAACTTCTAGAGCTTGTTGAAATGGAAGTTAGAGAATTATTAAGTGAATACGAATTTGATGGAGACGATGTTCCTGTTGTTGCAGGTTCAGCATTTCAAGCATTAGAAGAAGTAAAAGCTGGTAATCTTGGAGAATGGTCTGAAAAAATAGTTGAACTTATGGATGCGGTTGACGAATATATCCCAACTCCGGAAAGAGATACTGACAAAGATTTCTTAATGCCAATTGAAGACGTATTCTCTATCTCAGGAAGAGGTACTGTTGTAACTGGTAGAATTGAAAGAGGAACTATTCACGTAGGTGATGATGTTGAAATTGTTGGATTTAAACCTACTAGAACAACAAAAGTTACTGGTGTAGAAATGTTCAGAAAAGAAATGGACGAAGGTCAAGCTGGTGACAATGTCGGTATTCTTTTAAGAGGTATCGGAAAAGATGAAGTTGAAAGAGGTATGGTTTTAGCAAAACCTGGAACTATTACTCCACACAAAAAATTTGAAGGTGAAGTATATATCTTAACAAAAGAAGAAGGTGGAAGACATAAACCATTCTTTAACGGATACAGACCACAATTTTATATCAGAACAACTGATGTAACTGGTAACATTTCATTGCCAGAAGGTGTGGAAATGGTTATGCCTGGTGATAATGTAAAATTAACAGTAGAATTAATTGCTCCAATTGCACTTGAAGAAGGAACTAGATTTGCTATCAGAGAAGGTGGTAGAACTGTTGGTGCTG